>CAMDMN010000082.1 GCA_945901965.1 Legionella genomosp. 1
GAAATATAAGATTGGATGTGATTATTATCCAAATGGAAATCTTTGATGCGTTGGGTATCTTTTACCAATAAATTGAGCGAACGAGAGATGCGCCCTGAGACAATTCTGATGATTAAGGCGCCAAACAAAATAATAACTAAGCTCGCGATTATTATGTATGTATTAGCTCTTTTTAAATCACCTGTAAAATCATTTTCTGGCGTTATAAATCCAACTTTTATACCAGAATAAGCAATATTCGGAATTATTTTGAAATACGCGAGGTAGGTCTGTCCACCAGATGTGTATCTGAAGTATTCACCATTATTTTTGTCATATAACTTTAATGCGTCAACAACAAATCCTTTCCCAGACGCAATAAGTGCTTCTGTTTTCTGCGTGCTTGATTTATTGGCAAACTCTTTCGTCATACCGGCAAATCCAATCAAGTCGTTTTTATTATTTATGATAAGAGCGATACTATTTGGTGTTATTTCTGTGGATGATAGAAAGTTTGATAGACCTAATAATTTTAATTCTATTTCAAACACCCCTTGCAAAATTTTTTGATTGTTATAAATCGGAAAGGCAGTTGCAATGGTAGAGTTTTTATAAGGGTAAGAAAGAAACATTTCAGTCCATATAGGATGTTGGCCTTGTTGAGAATTCTGTGCCGCTATATACCAAGGTTGTATCCGTGGGTCAAAATTTTGTTTAATGTTCTCATGTTTTATAATGTCGCCATTATGATTCCGATATAATTTTATGCCGACCGGCGGTTTAGCATAGGGTTTAAGAATCACGGTGGAAAAGGTGCCATCTTCCTCTAATAATGTTTGAACGCTATTTCCTTGAGTGTCCCCCCAGCCCGTGGTTCGTGCTTCAATTTTCCTTATATAGTGATGTAAATTTTTGGCAACATAGTATGTATAATCAATCATTTGATCTGAATGTATCATATGATTTTCTATTAATAATTGTGAGAGATTAATAAGGCGTCGATCAGGATCTAATTCCGCTTGTAAATGCAGCATAACACTGGTCGCAGACCCCTCCATTAATTTTTTTGAAAAAATGGAAATGGATTTAGAGTATTCGTAGGATGATAAATAAATAATTATTCCCACAAGAATTGCGAATGTTGAGATGAAGAGGCTTTGCAGCACAATTCGAAGTGGAAAATGTCGAAATGAATTCATGTTATACCTACTAAAAAATGGACAATGAGTAACATCTGTAGGTTCGCTCTAATTAATAATATAGTCCTAATTTCGCTAATGATCCATTATATTGGGTGCGACTCTCATATAGACAAATAAACTTCCGTAGGTTGGGCTAGTGCCATTGGGCCAAGGCCCAATCTACAATCGTTTTCTGCACTCCATTATATTATGGCAGAAATGGTCTATAATTAATCAAAAGCCTATGGTCGAGAATGAAATAAAGTAGTGATGTAATTTTATTAAAATGGTGAGAGATATTACTCTTAAGGATTTAATGATGATTAACATAAAAATTAATACTCAGCCAGATGATGAAACTTGTGGTCCAACTTGTCTACATGCCATATATAAACATTACGGTTATGATATTAGCTTGAAAGAAGTAGTTAAAACGGTAAAGCGCTCAGCTTCTGGTGGAACGCTTGCTCCTTATTTAGGCGTGCATGCTCTTGAGCGGGGATTTACCGCATCAATTTTGATCAACAATATGGACATCTTTGATCCAAGTTGGTTTGAGCATAGCGAACCTTCGGTTAATCTATCAGTAAAGCTTGCAGAACAACTAAAATATAAACACAATGAAGGCATTAAACAATCTAGTTTAGCCTACCAAGATTTTTTAGCAGCCGGTGGAATAATAAAATTCAAATTTCTCTCTGTAGAATTGCTAAGAGAATATTTTAGCTACAATTTGCCACTCATTACTGGATTAAGCGCAACTTATTTATACAATAGTCCTCGTGAAATTTATGAAAATAAAACATCTAAGTTCGATGATATAAGAGGAACACCTTGCGGTCATTTTGTAATTATTGCCGGTTTTGATGAAATCCACAATCAAATTGTGGTGGTTGATCCTCATCGAGAAAACCCATTATCGCGTAATAATTATTATAGCGTTAGCTCGCATCGATTAATTAACGCTATTTTAATGGGAATGATTACTTATGATGCTAATCTTCTGATTATTCAGCCGAAATAGGCTGGTTTAAATATTGAAAGCCAGTTCTCTGCATTGCGCCATGGCGAGCCCCACTGCCATTAAGTTGAGACTTAAGTCTACTTCCCGCGCCCATATTATTACCCACAAGTCTATCTAGGTCATGTAGCCTTGATGTAGCGTAGCGTAATCAAGGTTTCCATTCGCATCCTTAAGACCCCGAGTTTTCAATAAACCTTGATTACGCTACGCTACATCAAGGCTACAAGGGCTGACTTAAAATATCCAATAGCTTACTTAGCAAACCCTAGAAAAATAATTCAAATCCAACTCGCGAGCAGCTTTTAGATCATCTAGCCGTTTTACTGGTAGAGTAACCGGCGCATCTTTTAAAAGACCTGGATTAGTCTCTGCTTCGTTAAGTACTTTTTTCATAGCACTGACAAATAAATCTAATTCTTCCTTACATTCTGTTTCTGTCGGCTCAATTAGTAAGCATTCAGGAACTAGAAGTGGAAAATAGGTGGTGGGTGAGTGAAAACCATAATCTAATAATCTTTTAGCAAGATCCATCGCAGTTACACCATATTTCTTTTTTTCATTACGCATGGTGATAATAAACTCATGACTTGCGCGTCGACCTTCGTATGCGGGAGTAAATCCTATTTTAGTTAATTCGCTCAGTAGATAATTGGCATTAAGAGTAGCGTACTCAGATACTCTTAATAAACCTTCCTTGCCCAAAACACAAATATAAAAATATGCGCGTAATAAAATCCCTGCATTCCCCATAAAGGTTGATAATCTCCCAATACTTTGCGGATAATCATGACGATCGGCAAAACGGTAACTTTCATGGTCTTTTATTACTACAGGTATTGGTAGAAATGGCAATAAACGATTGCCAACAGCTACAGGGCCTGACCCAGGGCCGCCACCACCATGAGGAGTTGCAAAGGTTTTATGTAAATTTAAATGCATAACATCAAATCCCATGTCACCAGGTCTTACTTTGCCTAAAATGGCATTTAAATTTGCGCCATCATAATATAATAAACCACCAGCTTGATGGACAATCTCTGCAACCTCTTTAATTTGCCGCATAAATAAACCCAAAGTTGATGGGTTAGTTAGCATAATTCCTGCGGTTTTTGCACCTACTTTTTGGCGAAGTTCATCAAGATTAATATCGCCATTATCGCCAGTTTTTAACTCAATAATTTTAAATCCACACATAGCAGCTGAGGCAGGATTAGTGCCATGAGCGGCATCCGGAATTAGCATTTCATCACGAATGCTATCACCACGTGATTGATGATAAGCTTTCATCATCGCAACCCCAGCAAGCTCGCCTTGAGAGCCTGCCATTGGGGTTAATGATACGCCTGACATACCAGTTATTTCAGCTATGTAATTTTGTAAATTAAAAAGTGCTTGTAAAAAACCTTGGCTTGATTCAGTCATCGCCAAAGGATGACGATTGAGAAATCCAGGTTTGGATGCAGCTTTATGTACGCCACGAGGGTTATATTTCATTGTGCATGAACCTAGTGGATAAAAATTGGTATCGATGGAAAAATTCATCTGTGATAAACGAGTAAAATGGCGAACTACTTGTAATTCAGAGCAGCTAGGTAAGCGTGGTGGCGTCTTGCGGATGAATTCTGCGGGAATCGAATACTTAGTATTAATATTCTTAGGCGCCTGCGCATGAGCTTGACGATTGACTCTGGATTTTTCAAAAATTAACATAGTTTGCCTTCCATAGTTTGGATTATATCTTTTAGTTCATCACGGTGTTTTACAGGTGTAAATTCAATAAGCTTATAATCAGCAATTTCTGCAAGTTGATATGGATCTTTTGCTAGAATTGACTCTAAATATTCTTTATCTTTTGTTAAAGCTATTATTACTCCACCAGTGCGTGGTGTCATTGGACCTGATGCTAAAAGCAAGCCTTGTTTATAATAGTAATCAAGAAATTCACGATGAGCTTGTAGATATTTATCTACTTCACTTAAAGGTGCTTTGTAATTTAGGAGTACAATAAACATTTCAAACCTCTTATTAATTTGTCAAAATTTGTTTTAATGTTTCACCATATCGCGCGATCTCTGCATCGGTGCGCATCTCAGTCGCACAAATTAAGAGGGTGTTTCCTAATGTTGGATAATATGCTTCTGTAGCAAATCCTCCAGCAATACCTGCTTTATTTAGTGCATGCAAAACTTGGTCAATTGGTTTATCAATACGAATTAAAGCTTCATGGAAAAAAGGTGCTTTAAATACTAGTTCTACTCCATCGATAGACGTTAATATTTTGACTAACTCATGGGTATTATGATGACAAAGACTTGCAACTTGTGATAATCCATCGGGACCTAGCAAGCTCATATGAATAGTAGCTGCGGTCACTAATAAGCCTTGGTTTGTACAAATATTAGATGTAGCCTTCCCACGGCGAATATGTTGCTCACGTGCTTGAAGAGTTAAGGTAAATCCTTCCTTACCTTCTTTATCAACCGTGCAGCCAATTAGCCGGCCTGGCATTTGTCGCACGTGCTCCATACGCGTACTAAAAAAACCAAAGTAAGGACCACCGGAGGCCATTGGTGAGCCTAAAGGCTGTCCTTCTCCGCAAGCAATATCAACCCCATGTTTACCCCAAAGACCAGGAGGTTTTAATAAAGCGAGTGAGATAGGATTTACTGAAGCAATACTTATCGTATTATTAGCATGCGCCCAGTCAGTCATTGCATCAACCTGCTCTAAACAACCAAAGAAATTAGGCTGGGCTATAACTAAAGCAGTAATATCTTCATTATTGTATTTTTCTAATTCTTTGATTGTAGTGATCCCTTGAATTGGATCAAATGGTAAGGTAATAACTTCAATGTGTTGGTTTTGGACTATCGTTTCAATAGTTTCACGATAAAGAGGATGAACTGTGCCGGCTACTAAGACACGATTGGCTTTGGAGTTTTTATTAATCCGAACCGCCATGAGGATAGCTTCGGCTAGAGCGCTCGCGCCATCATACATTGAAGAATTAGCAACTTCCAAACCAGTAAGTTCCGCAATCATAGTTTGGTATTCATAAAGAAGCTGCAATGTGCCCTGGCTTGCCTCTGCTTGGTATGGTGTATACGATGTTAAAAATTCACCACGTGAGGCAATGTCCCAAACAGCCGCAGGTATATGGTGCTCATAACTCCCCGCCCCAATAAAGCATGTGCCATTTTGATTTTTAAGACTAAGCTTTTCAGCGTGCTTAAGCATCGACATTTCGTTTAAGCCTTCAGGAATATTTTTAAGCTCCTGAAATTGAAGTGACTCAGGGATTTCATCAAATAATTGGGCTAAATCATTGGCCTTAATGCTTTTAAGCATTGCATTTTTATCTTCTTCTGTATGCGGAATATATGGCATGACTAATGATCCTCTGCTATCTCTTTTTCGTATTGTTCAGAATTTAGGAGATTATTAATTTCTGCCATATCGCTTGGTTTTATCTTTACTAACCAACCAGCACCATATGGGTCATTATTTACTATAGCAGGATCAGTTGTCACCTGTTCATTGATAGCTATAACAACTCCGCTAATAGGAGCATAGAAATCGGAAGCCGCCTTCACTGACTCAACTACGCCAAGCTCATCTCCTGCACTTACTTCTTTGCCGACGGCAGGTAAGTCTACATAGACCATGTCGCCTAGAAGATGTTGGGCGTGATCGGTTATCCCAATAATTATTTCATCTTGGTTTTCATTTAACCATTCATGAGTTTGGGTGAATTTTAAATTCTTAAGTATATTGTCCATACATTATCCTTAAATAAATTAATTAAATTGCTGCGCCATGTTTTACAAATCGGGGTTTGCCCACACTAGCTTTAAAGAGTTTCCCGCGGATATCAACCATTACTTCTGTGCCAGTTTCTATTGGTACTCGTGCAAATGCAATAGATTTGGCAAGTGTTGGTGAGTAAGTGCCACTGGTTATAATTCCATCAGCAAATCCTTCGACAACTACACGCTGGCCTGCACGCATAATTCCCTTATCTTCTAATATAAGTCCTACAAATTTCTGTTTTAAACCAATTTGCTTTTGGGAAAGAAGGGCACCCATACCTATAAAATCGCGATCTTCAGGCAGCCATTTAACTGTCCAGGATAAGCCTGACTCTAATGGCGTAGTTGATTCATTCATATCTTGACCATAAAGCAACATTCCTGCTTCTAAGCGCAAGGTATCTCTTGCTGCAAGGCCACAGGGCTTAACGCCTGCGTCTAATAATTTAGTCCATAATTCAATAATATCATTTTGTGGAACAATAATTTCTAGGCCATCCTCACCGGTATAACCTGTGCGGGCAAAAAACCAATCGCCGATATCCACGCACTCAAAATTAGTAAGGGTTGAGACTCCATCGGCTTGTGCTGGCGTTAATATAGATAGGGTTTTTTGGATAGCTTCAGGGCCTTGAACTGCAAGCATAGAAAGCTCAGTGCGCTCCTGTAATCCTGCAGAAAAACCTAATATTTTTTCACGGATCCAAATAAGATCTTCTGTTCTTGTGGCCGAATTTAAAACTAGGCGATAATTATCAGGAGCGCGTTGATAAACAATTAAATCATCAATGATTCCACCATGCTGATTGCACATACAGCTATAAAGCGCTTTACCGGTGTTTTTAAGATCATCAACATCATTAGCTAATAATTTACGTAAAAATTGCCGTCCTCCAGCGCCTAAGACATCAACAACAGTCATATGCGAGACATCAAACATTCCAGAATTTTTACGAACAGCTAGATGCTCTTCAATTTGAGAGCCATAATTTAAGGGAAGATCCCACCCATGAAAGTCAACCATGCGCGCACCACATGCAATATGCGTTGAATGTAACGGTGTTTTTGCAAGCATTATATTTCCTTATTACCACTTTCGTAGGACAATTATACCGAGATGATTGTCGGCAGCAAGAGCGGAAATAAAATTTAAGATAATGTTTTTTGTATGATTGGTAGGTCGTATAGAGATCGAACCTACGACCAAGAGATTAAGAGTTATATGTTGACATCCTCCTCGTACTTTAGAGCAGTGAGGATATCAAACCATATTTTGAACAACAACAGCATTATGCAACTTATCTACTAGCTGCATGGACTTAGTTTTGAGCGAAAAGAATCCCATTGCATATAAAGGTACTGAAACAGGAAAAGTAATAATGGCAAGAAGAAATGCAGCGAGTACTTTAGCCCATTCCCGGTGAGTCTCTAAAACGGGTTTAGCTGTTTTAATGGTGCTTTTTACGGTTTCCTGGAATGTACGTATTTTATCTTTTATGGCACCATCTTGATGAAAAAGATTAACTTTTGCATTAACACATTCCATTAACAGCGTCTTAGCTGCGTTTGTTGCAGCGGTATAATTTGGATTGTATAGCGATTTTTTCTGCATTAGTAGGTAATGCTCTCTAATGCATTGCATATGCTCATCAAAATGCATTGTAGCTAATATTCTTTTTATATCTTTGGTGTCTTTTTTTGATTGATTAGATAAGGCTATCAATTGTTCAAGAAGATGAGGTCTTTCTATTGCAGCATAAGTTAAAACATTAGAGTAGATGCCATGAGATAGCTTACTCAGGCACTCAGTTTGCTCAGCTATTGGTAATGTTGTAAGCTTCATAAGAATCGGTGCGATAAATTCCGGATGCCTTTCTATGCTTAAGTCGAGAGCATTTTTTCCATCTTTATTTCTGGCATTAACTTTAGCACCCTTATCAAGTAATAACTTAACTACATCAGTTCTGCCATTTATAACTGCAAAATTTAATGGAGTATTATTTGCCCAACCTTTAGCTTCAAGATCCGCGCCTTTTTCTAATAAGCAAGTTACAGCCTCTTTATGACCATTGCTTGCGGCCCAATGCAATGCTCGACTTGAGTTTAAATCTTGATATTCAATATTCACTAAGCCCGATTCTAATAATTTACGAATACTTTCATGATCATCCTTATGCAAGGCACGCATTAATGGCGTATAACCATGTTGACTTGAAGCATTCAAAATGGCTTTTTTTAATGCGTGGTCAGGCTC
>CAMDMN010000083.1 GCA_945901965.1 Legionella genomosp. 1
AATAGAATATTTTAATCTTATAGCCCAAGCCATCTAATAAATTGACTGGTTGGTTTTAAATTTACCGTATGATTCTCATCAAAGTGAACAGTATAACCTTTTATATCACTGCCACTACTATTAAGTGAAACGTCTTTTATTTTCCCTAAATTTATAATTTGCATTTCGGTTGCATAATACCCGCGTATATTTTTAATAACTGGGATTACGAAGTTAACATTATTTAAATTATCGTTATTAGTTTCATTAACAGATTTTTGATTATTACCAATTATCGTCTTAAATTCATTAGAACTTAAAGCAATATATTCAGTATTATTAATTTGGCGTCTAAGCATTCTTTCTAATGGTACTTTAGAATGGAATGTATTTTCGTAGTTAGCAACAGACATTACCAATATTGGCTCACTATCAGCCCCTTTCTTCTTAGCATTTACTTGTGCAAAAAGTACGTCCCCACGATTTTCAATAGAAAATTTAGGTGGTTCGATTGAGGTTAATTGTTTAGATTCAGCAATAGGCGTTGATAGTTTATTGCAACTTAAAAATTTAGATTTCACAAACCATGAGTCAGATGGGTAATAAATAACAAATATAGATTTGTCTTTTATAGTATTAATAATTGCTTCAGTAAGATTAGAAGGTACAGCAGGACAACCCCAGCTACGTCCAGCGCGGCCGTATTTTTTAATAAATGGTTCATCAACATACCAACCACCATGCATTACCACAGCTCTTCCAGATGCATTGTCATTAAAACCTTGATCTAAACCTTGTAAGGCTAAAGATAATCCATGCCGACCAAAATAAATTTTATCGGTTTTATAAACTCCAATACTACTAGCTTTTGAATTAAATTTATTAGAAAAATATTGTGATGATGAAACCCCTGATTTAATGCCGTGGGATACGTAAGTATTGAATAATAATTTATGAGAGCTTAAATCAAATACCCATAATCTTTTTTCACTTGAGGGTAGGGAGTAATCAATAATTGTTAATATATTATTATGATTAACATTATATTCATTAGCGCATTGAATGGAGGTTGTTGCTTTATTTATAACTGCAACATTTAAATTAGGTGCTTCTTTATGAAGCATTTCCTCTATTTTTTCTAATGAACTTATAGCCTTATTTTCTTCATAATTTTTATTTATAGTTGATAAATTATCAACTAAACTATGATATTTAGTATTTATTTTTTCATGCATATCTTCGCAAGAATTTAAGGAGAATGAACTAATAGATATTACTAACACTAGAATAACAGATCTCATAATATATCCTTATTGTTATTTTTAATGCCATATAGTTAATAAATATAGCTCATTTTTAATATATTTGTTATTTGATGATAAAAAAATAAATTTTTTATCACAAATTAACATTTTAATGATCTCACTGATATAATCCACCAATATATAATACTGAGATATTGTTTGAACATAATTAACGCGATGTTTTCCAAAGTAAATGGTGGTTTGGAACAGGTTTTCTTGAATTATATTCCGGCGCTTACAATGCAGGGTGATAATGTTATTCCAGTCATACACCCAAAAGCCGAAATACTTAATAGCTGCCCTCAGGAAAATTTGGTGACGATTCATAATTTTAATCAATATGATCCAATTGCTATTTTCAAATTACGAAATCTTTTAAAAAAAACAGAGCCTGATTGTATTATTACGCATAGCTACCGTGCCGCATATTTATTTAAAAAAACCAAAACAAAAGTTCCAAAAATTGCAGTTTGCCATGTAAAAGGGCACTATGATTTTGGATCTGATGCAATAATCGCTATCACTGAGAAAATGCGCCAAGATATTATTAATTCGGGAATATCAGCAGATAAAGTGTTTACTGTGCCTAATATGATTGATATTCCGGAAGAATTTAAATTTAAAAAACCAAAAGATACAGAAATACCAGTTATTGGCGTTTGTGCAAGGCTTGCAAAAATTAAGGGAGTTGATGTTTTTATTGAAGCGCTTGCCGAGCTTAAACGACGAAATATAGCATTTAAAGCCAAAATTGCAGGTGATGGTAAGGAAAGAGAGCTATGTTTTCAGCTAATAGAGAAATATAACTTGCAATCTGAGGTGACGTTACTGGGATGGGTCGATGATACGCAGTCTTTTTATGAGAGCCTCGATATATTTTGCCTACCATCACGAGAGGAGGCATTTGGTTTGGTTATATTGGAATCTATGATGCACTCTTTGCCGATGGTGCTTACAAAATTATCAGGCCCACTTGAAATTGTGGCAGATTCGGAATCTGCTATTTTTGTTACAGAAGCTTCTCCAAAAGAAATGGCTGATGGTTTGCAAAATCTTATTAATGATAAAATGAGAGCTAGTGAGTTAGCTGCTAATGCGTTTAAACGTGTACAACATTATTCTAGTAGTAATGTGGGTCCAATTCTTCATAATGTATTAGAAAAGGTATGTTTTAAGTATTTCTAGAAATACTGGAATAACCATCTTTACTATTAGAAGTATTTTGGATATCTCTATGATCAAATTTTCTGGCAAGAGGGAATGTTATCCCAGGCCCTCGGTTAATATCTAGCCGGCGATCTAAAATTCGAGCCATCATATAAAAATCACAATATATATCATCACCATTAACAAGGTCGCCAGTTTTAGAGTTTATATATAGAGTGGCTGATTGTTTTATACTGCTTAAGCTTATATTTTCTCTTTTTTTAAGTTCAAGCTTTATACTTTCTAGTAGCTCATTATCATTAATGTTTTTTGTAGCGAGATCCACAATTAAGTGGTCAGAGCCACTTATATTTATCTCTCTTTCTATGACTCTCAAAGCTTGATATGGGGTCCATGATGCATCTACATGAGCTACGGCTGCTACTTTTGTTTCTGGATTATAAACCGATATTATTACAGTATTTTTAGCACCCAAACTACCAATAATGAATTGAGTTGCGCTTGAGGAAGTGAAGCCAAATTCACCTTGAATCAGAGCGTCAGTAAATATTGCTGGTTTGGAAAATAAGCTTAATGACATTACTGATTTTGTGAAAGAATACGAAACTAAAGACGTTGCAAAAGAGTCTATTACTGATTTTGGCCAATATTTTTTGGTAACAAAAGATCGCGTGCCAACACTACAGGTATCAATTTTCGGAAATTTACGTATTTTGGGGATGCTCTTAAAAAATTGAGGCATTAGATTTTTTCACCTTGCATAGTATAGTTAATTGAAATTTAAAGGCACGTCATCCCGAACATAGTGATGGATCTCCTAAAATAGCACTGAGCATGCCTAAAGAGATCCCTCACTATGTTCGGGATGACGTGCGTAAGTCATTTAAATTTGAATTAACTATATATTAATTTATTAAATCAAAACGATCGGCATTCATTACTTTTACCCAGGCACTTACAAAATCTAGCACAAATTTTTCTTTGTTGTCATCTTGAGCATAAACTTCCGCATAGGCACGAAGTATAGAATTGGATCCGAAGATAAGATCAACTCTTGTTGCTGTCCACTTTACATTACCGGTTTTACGGTCACAAATTTCATAGATATTATTATCTTTTAGTTTCCAGCTGTTGGCCATATCGGTCAAATTTACAAAAAAATCATTTGTAAGAACGCCTTCACTATTAGTGAATACTCCATGCTTAGAATTATCGTAATTGGTGCCTAAAACTCGCATTCCTCCAATTAAGACAGTCATCTCATTTGCAGTCAGTCCCATCAGTTGTGTACGATCAAGTATTAATTCTTCTTCTTTAATTTGAAAATCCTTCTTAACCCAGTTGCGGTAGCCATCATAAAGTGGTTCTAATACTTCAAATGAGGTGGCATCTGTCATCTCGTCAGTCGCATCTCCACGGCCTGGGGCGAAAGGGACGGTGATGTTAAATAAAGCTTTAGATGCGGCTTGTTCTACACCAACATTACCGGCAAGCACAATCACATCAGCAATGCTTGCACCTGATTCTGCGGCAATTCCTTCAAGAACTTTTAATACCCTTGTCAGACGTTTAGGCTCATTACCTTCCCAATTTTTTTGTGGCATAAGTCTAATTCGTGATCCGTTGGCACCTCCTCTTTTATCTGAGTTACGGTATGTCCTTGCGCTATCCCATGCTGTAGAAACCATTTCACTTATAGATAGAGAGCTAGCAATGATTTTCGCTTTAACTTCATCGATATCATAATAAATGTTTCCATGAGGTACTGGATCTTGCCAAATTAAATCTTCTTTTGGAACATCAGGTCCAATATAACGTGCCTTAGGACCCATGTCGCGATGTGTGAGTTTGAACCATGCTCGTGCGAATACTTCTGCAAAGTATTCATGATTTTTATAAAAACGCTGAGAAATTTCACGATAAATAGGGTCAATTTTCATGGCCATATCAGCATCTGTCATGATTGGATTGTATCGAATTGAAGGATCTTCAACATCTACCGGTTTATCTTCTTCCTTAATATTAATTGGCTCCCATTGATTAGCACCTGCAGGACTTTTCTTCAACTCCCAATCATGATTAAGCAGCATATTAAAATAGCCTTTATCCCATTTGGTTGGGTGTGTCGTCCACGCACCTTCAATACCGCTTGAAACCGTATTACGACCGATGCCTCTACTGGTTTTATTTATCCATCCAAGGCCTTGATCTTCGATATCAGCGCCCTCAGGAGCAGGACCTAGAAGTTTCACATCGCCATTACCATGACATTTGCCAACAGTATGACCACCAGCTGTAAGGGCTACAGTTTCCTCATCATTCATAGCCATACGTGCAAAGGTTAGACGAATATCTTCTGCGGTTTTAAGTGGATTGGGATTGCCATTTACGCCCTCAGGGTTCACATAGATTAATCCCATTTGCACAGCTGCTAGTGGGTTTTCCAGAGAGCCCCGGTTTTTATCATTATAACGCTCAGATTCTAACCATTTCTTTTCGGGGCCCCAGTAAACGTCTTTTTCAGAATGCCATATATCTTCACGACCGAAAGCAAAACCAAAGGTTTTAAGACCCATTGATTCAAAAGCTATAGTACCTGCGAGGACAATTAAGTCAGCCCAACTAATTTTATTGCCATAGATTTTCTTAATGGGCCATAATAAACGGCGAGCCTTGTCTAAATTAACATTGTCAGGCCAAGAATTTAATGGTGCAAAACGTTGACTACCATTACCAGCACCACCACGACCATCAGCAATACGGTAAGTACCAGCCGAATGCCAGGACAAACGGATCATTAAACCGCCATAATGTCCCCAATCAGCAGGCCACCATGCTTGATTATCGGTCATAAATGTATGCAAGTCCTTTTTAAGCGCTTTTACATCTAGTTTTTTGAGTTCTTCGCGATAGTTAAATTTCTTGCCCATTGGATTGGTCAAGGTATCGTGCTGATGCAATATATCTAGATTCAAGGCATTGGGCCACCAGTCCATTTTTGATTCGTTAGTAACTGTGATACCGCCATGCATTACCGGACATTTACCAACTTTGTTATTATCTTTCCCATCCATAGGTACCTCTTCTTAACACCTTGTTAATTAAGGTTTTAACTATAGCTTAAGAGTTTCGCTTAAGCAATTAACGCAAAAAATTATCTAGATAGCTCATTCTTATATCGATGTGGAAAGGGACCATGCAAAACAGGTATATTTTAATTATATAAAAAGATATGATGATTCTTGGTTTACAACGGTGACCTATGATTCAGAAGGATTATCATTAAGTAATAATAAAACTGTTGAGTGGACTAATATTGCCATAGCATTTAAGTTTTTGTATTACAAAACTGATTTATTAACTGGATCACTAGCATCTTCAAATTTTAATGCGTTGATAACCTTAAATATCAAGTATATCACCGCAATACTTACTGATCTTGAAAAATATACTAAATTATTAGAAGGATCTTTTGCACAATTAAATTTTAATTTATTAGTAGATCATAAAGACCTGCGAACACTTGTTGATGTCTTATTATTATTTACTGCTGACTTTTCTGGATTATTAAATGGTGAGTTAGGGAGGAAGTCAGGATACGTGCGTAAATAGGACTTTTCACATTTAAAACAGTCTGCAGCCTCTTCCCCGTATGGATCTCATGTATTTTTTATTAATCAACGTGCACTACTGGCGCGGAGCAAATAGAGCAGAAAACCTAAACTACTAATGTCGTAGTGGCTCAATGCCTTGTGATAATACTATATTTAGTAATTTAAGTGATGCACCATGAGGATGCCTTTTTCCGAGTTCCCATTGCTTCACTGTTGATATGCTTACGTTTAAAAGTTTTGCAAATAGCGTTTGGCTAACTTTATTTTTGATCCTAACTTGCTTTATATCATAGGCGCTTAGCGCTGTAACCAGAGGCAGACAGAGCTCGTCGTACTGTCTCATTGTTTTTCCATCAATAATGCCAGAATCATACAAGCCATTAGCAGTTTGATGAATTACCTCAAGTGGTGATAGTTCTTTAAAATCATTTTTTATCATGATTATCTACCTCAAATAATTCTTTATTAGATAAAGCCAACTCAATTTGATCATTATTCATGCTCATCAAATCTTTAGCCAATTGTTTAAATGCTTTTAATGTTTTTGTGTCAATATTTCCTAAATCGTTTTTTGCAAAACCATAAACAAAAAAAGCTTTTTCATCAATTTTCAAGGCAATTATTGTTCTATAACCCTTACTTTTACCTTGTCCCTGCCGTGCGACTCTTTTTTTGTGCAGAAACCCACCCAAGTCACCATCAGTATTTCCATGACAAAGCTCATCAATAGCCTTTATCAGGCTGCTATCCTCTATTTTATGAGCTTCAGACCATTTGCAAAAATACTTGGTTTCAAAAATTCTCAACACAGCGTCTCATTTATAACTATACCACACAGCGTACCATTTATCAAGAAAACCGTCTATCCATATTTTTTTAAAGTAGCCTTTACTTAAAATTAAGCAGCATATTTATCAGAATCATTGCGATCCTTAAACAAAAATTTGTCCCTTGTCACATATAAATTTGTAGGACGCCGGGCTAAATCCAACACGTATTCACCAAAGCGCTTAAGTTGCTCAGTCATGTAGGGACTCATATGACTAAGATCTTCTTCGGTGATCGTATATCCTTCCTGTATCATGGCATAGCATACATCAGTGATATCGATTACGTTTTGTAGCATGATGCAATTTGCGATTAAATCGTTATGCTTAATAGCTTTCTCCATTTCATCAGGATCATTAGATGCCACCAAGTATCTTGAGCCGAATCTAATCCAATCCTCTAATGTGTGGTATGACTCTACTTTATTGGTTGTCGCCGTAATAGTCTGTCTTAGCTCTTTATTAGACACGTAATCAAGCAAAAAAGTAGTGCGGATTACTTTTCCTAGCTCTTGAAAAGCCTTATACAGTCTATTCTGGTTGTTGTAAGAGTTCAGCTTTGACAGTATAAATGTTGAAGATACTTTCCCTAATTTTACAGAGATAATAACTTGCATCAAATCCTGCCAATGTGTTTCTAATAGGCCCCAATCAATTTCAGCATCACAAAACATAGTATCAATGTTTTTGTATGTTGTTTTCTTGTCTACTCGATATAAATTTAAGTCTTTCCAGTTACGGATCCTTGGCATCAACTCAATTCCTAATAAATAGGCAAAAGCGAAGACCGGTAAGGACTGGCCTTGTGTATCAGCATGCACGATATTGGGTTGTACTTCTGAGGCATTTTTAAGCAACCCATCGATAATATGGATGGCCTCCCATACCCCGCATTGAATAAATGTTGAGAACAATGCAATGTAATTATCAGCTATATGACGATAGGCTACCCCGCCTTTTTTTCCATAACGGATATGTTGCTCAGCGACCATGTTGTCATCATGGATGTCTTCAAAGGTTCCATCTACTCCAACACGCTGCCCAGTGCCCCATGCGCGCAACAAAGGAAATTCATTCAAACAATTTACTATTTTCGTGATCGCTTTTGTTAATGATTTCAAATTAAAATGCTTTTTGTTGAGCCTTGATAAAGTGCGTGGCTCGATTTCAAATCTTACGTGCTTGGCGGTTTGAGTTGGGCCTAAGCCTGAGGTATCGACACTTATTTTTAAGCCTCGCTAAAATCAGGGAAATTTTCTATAACCGTTTGAATAACAATACTTTTCATTTTGTCTTTTCTTCGTAAGATAATTCTATAACCAAGATAAAACAACGAAAGTACGCGTTTTATCTTG
>CAMDMN010000084.1 GCA_945901965.1 Legionella genomosp. 1
CAAGATGAGCGATGAAGTAATCTAGTGTCAACGGAATTTGTACAGAAGATGTTCGTCTTAAATGAAATAATTCGCGTGCTTCTAAAGTTTGATGGGTAATTTGTAATGCTGCGATAGCTGCTTTCTCTGGCTGTTTTAATCCAATAAATTTGGAATATGGATCTGTGTTATCGGCAAAATTAGCGGGTATAAGTTGCGTTTCATTATCAGGGCGCGAGGGTGTAATATCGTAGTATGCTCGATAAACATCTCGTTTCAAGGCAAAATAAGTTGGTGTTTCAACTACTCCATATTTACTCTTTTGAAGGCTTTTAGAATGTAGTAATTCTGTGATTGATTTTGAAAATGTAGATGCTATATCTAAATAATCTGCACCTGCATATGGTAACTTGATTTCAATTCCGACACGTTCTTGCCCTTTATTTAAATCTGATAATCTATTGGTGTGAAACCCATATAAAATTTCCATTTCAGCTTGAAGATTAAATTTATCAATTAACGGTTTAAATTTACTATCAAGCTTTAACTCTTCAAAATTAGATATAAAGTAATACAATGATGTCACTTGACATTTTCTTATAACGTCATGAAGTGGTGTGCTAGTCTTATATTTATCTCTATATAAATCTTCTAATTTTCCTTTAAGAGAAGGAAAACCATCAATTATCCCTTGATAATAAAGATATAAATTACGATCACGAACACAAAATCTTTCAGAATCTTTATATAACCATTTAAGTTCCTTAAATCTACTGTCTAAACTGGGATCATCAGTAGCTAAATAAGCCGCATGAGGGCTGCCAGGAGCAATGCCATGAACCATACCAGTAATAAATCTATTGTATGAGCGCTCATTGCTGCCTAATTTATATGTTGCATTAACATGACTCGTAACCGCAAAAATACTAAATTTTACCGTGTACATTCTTGGAAGTACTACTTCAGGTCCTATAAGTAAATCACAATTTTTAAAATATAGATCCTGAAGTGCATTCATAGATTTATAAAATACCATCAAATCTTCTTCAGTCTTAATCCCTTTGTAAAAAGGCTCCAACTCAGATCCTATATCTTTAGGAGGCTTAGGCAATGGCATATTAATAAAAAAATTCTCTAATTGCTCAAATAGCGCCATATGTTGGCCAGTGGCTGATAATCTTTTACAACGTTGAAGCAGTGTTTCCATTTCGGTAAGTAAACTTTCATTTCCCTTAACTATAATAATTGGCTCTATATTATCTTGCAGAAAATCAGTTAATCTGCCGATTACTGGTTTAAGTGGTACGGCTAAATTTACAGAAAAATTAGTTGTTATTGTTGGTGCCAACGTTGTCCTTGCAGCAGCGGTTTGTTGCTTAACTGCTCTTAACAGAGATAAATATCCTAATAATTTTGCGGTTTCTTTCCTCTTTTCTTCAAGATTAAATAAATCTTCTGCTTCATGAGTAGAAGATTTTAAATTTAAAATACGAAGTTGATGGCGGATTGCTTTTTGAATTTGACTTTGATATTTGGTTTCATCAAGTCGAGGAGTAGAAGCATTAGATTGTAATAGGCTAATATATTCATCTAAAGAATGTGCTTTAAAACGATAAATAAATTTTCTATAGTTATCAAGCGAGCTAAATCGTGCCTTTAACATCTCATGTAAAGAGTGCTGAGAACACGTTCCTGATTGTTGTCCTGCTGTATACCATTTATCTTCTGCGACTTCTGACGGTATAATTTCCCCTTTTAAATAACTTAATTTTGCTAATACCGTTTCATATAAATATTTAGCAGTTATTTTAGATTTTTTATGAACTCTTGGAATTTGTAGGGTAAGCAATTCATTCATAAATGGCATAAAATGCTTTGAATTAAGACTATCAATTGGAATTTTATAAGTTAACGTTGGGCTAAATAATTCTTTTTCTTTATCAGAACGTTTTGCATGATATTGAAGACCTGAGCCTGAATTATGAATAGTAAATAAAATCGAGCCATCACTATCTTTTTTAAGTTCATAAATAATGGCATGCCCACCATTAGGTGCAATCCAACCACCTGGTAGCAATAAATATTCGCCTGCTCGTAAAGCTAAAACTTTTTCTTTAATATCAGATAATGCTGATTGTAATGTACGTCTGCCATCACTACGTACTTCGTTTATTATATTTTCATAATCAGTTAATTGGGAGCTTGCGTATAATAATTGTCTTATATCATCTGTAATTTCACCGCCATTTTGCTCATAGATTTGCATGTATTGATTTAGGTAACCAATGGTATTCGCAAACCGATTCCCCTGAAGGTCAAAGCTTCCAGCCAAAAATGGATCCGTATTTATGTGTGCAAATAGGCTCTCATCAATTTTTATTTTAGGCAATTTTCATCCCCAATATTAGATTTAGATAATGATCTAATTATAGGACATTTTTGACAAAATTTAGGGGGGATGAATTTGATTACTAAGAAGTAGCCTGATTAGTAGATGTAGCTAGGTTGATTGCAACCAGGATACATTAGGTTGAAATCCTGGTTGCGAGCAACCAGACTACTGCTTTTTTTAAGTTTATATACATTTATTAATTTGTTGCCTTAAATAAGGCATAAGATCGCTTGCCATCAAGCCTCTCTCGCCTTGTTTAGCCACAGCCTCATCCGCAGCTTTTGCATGCAGCCATACTCCTAATTTAGCTGCATCAGCAAGAATCACGCCTTGTGCAAGTAGTCCCGCTATTACTCCACTTAAAACATCACCCATTCCAGCACTAGCCATCCCAGGGTTACCTCTTGCACAAATATATGATTCACGCTCTCCAGTATTTACAATAGTACCAACACCTTTTAAGACAACTGAACCACCATAGAGTTGCTGGATTAATTTTGCAGATTTACATCTATCAGCTTGAATATCAGCAGTTTTGCAATTAAGAAGACTTGCAGCCTCACCGGGATGCGGAGTTAATACCCAATTGTCATCATGTTGAGGATTATTTGCCAACATTCGCAATGCAGAAGCATCAATAACTAAAGGTAATTGCGCAGATATAGCTGCAGAAAACAGCAATTCTGCCCATTCAGATTCGCCAAGACCTGGTCCTATCACACAAACTGTCGCCTTTGCCAATAAAGGCAATAAATCATTAAGATCATTAACCGCATAAATCATAGCTTCAGGAAAAGATGGTAAGATCTTACCTGCATGTTCTGCTAAAGTAGCAATTGACACCATGCCAGCGCCTATACGCATTGCAGCAAGTGCTGCTAGATAAGCCGCTCCCGGCATTCCAGGTCCACCACCTATTATTAACACATGTCCATAATTACCTTTATGAGAATTTTGCCGACGTGGCGGGATTAATCCATATAATAATTGATCATCTAAAAGAAATGCAGCTGGATTAATTGTAGACAAGCTTGATTCTAGTTGTAAATTATTACAAACTATTTTGCCACAGTGATCAGGTCCATCTAAAGTATATAAACCTGGCTTTGCTGCAATAAAAGTTATAGTTACCGCCGCATTAACACATGCCCCCAATACTCTACCTGTATCTGCATCTAATCCTGAAGGAATATCAAGCGCTAAAACTGGCAAGCCACTATCATTGATAAAGTGAATAGCATGAGCTATCTGACCATGAGCATTGCCATTAATACCTATCCCAAGCAAAGCATCAACAATTAATTCTAGATCACCATCAATATGGTCATCAAAGTTTTGGCAATGAACTCCTGCATCAATAGCAGCGAGAGCCGCAACTTTTGCGCAAGTTGGTAATTCATCTATTGGTTTAAACTGATAAATAACTACTGAGAAACCTTCAAGATATGCAAGTCTTGCGAGAATATAGCCATCTCCTGCATTATTCCCACCACCACAGAAAACAGCTATTGCAGTAACATCAGGATACAATTCCTTTAAAGTATTAAAGGCCGCAATGCCAGCTGATAGCATTAAATCATCGTCAGAGATGTTTAAATCTTCTTTAGCTTTTCGCTCGCATTGACGTATATCTTGGGTTAGATAAAGTCCTTTTTTTATCTTGCTCATGACTATTCATCCCTATTTAGCCTCAAAAGAAGTACGTCATGTCGAGCATGGCGAGACATCTCCTAATAGTGGCACGTTGCCAGTTTTGGAGATCCCTCACTGCGTTCGGGATGACGTGTGTCTTTTCCATGCCAGCCCCGAAATAACAGGATTAAACTACCAAAGCTAGCTTACTCTTTTTCAGGCGTTGTCTTTACTAACTTCAATGCAGGCTTTTTACGCCCTTGATTCTCTGATATCGATATTGATGGATTAGATCTAGCAGGCGGAGCCGAAGGAGGATCATATTCCTCTCCAAACTCCATTCCCCTGCCATTTTCTTTAGTATAAATAGCAAGAACTGCTTCAGGAGTAAGAAAAATTTGAGTAGCCAAACCTGAAAACCTTGCAGTAAACACAATCCTATCATTTTCTATATGCAATCCACGACATGCTTTCGGTGAAATATTCAACACAATGCGACCATCATTTACAAATTCTTGCGGGACTTCTACGCCTGGATATAAAGCATCGACTAAAAGATAAGGAGTAAAATCATTATCAACAATCCAATCATAAAGCGCACGAATAAAATATGGTTTATTTGAGGTCATAGTTGTCATTATGCTGCCCTTAGCTGCCTCTCAACATCGGTTAAACTTTGCTGGAATGATTCTCGTTTAAATAAACGTTGCATATATGCCATAATTGCCATATTTCCATCAGGAATTTCCACCCCTAACTTAGGTAAACGCCATAATAATGGAGCCAATGCACAATCCAATAAAGAAAATTCATCGCTTAAAAAATAAGCCTTATCTGCAAATACTGGCTCAAGACTCGTTAAACTTTCAAGCAATTGTGCTCTTGCTGATTCAAGTTCATCACCTGCTTCAATCTTATGCATAAGCGAATACCAATCTTTCTCAATGCGATGCATCATTTTGCGAGTTTCAGCCCGTGCTACAGGATAAACCGGCAATAATGGTGGATGGGGGAATCTCTCATCCAAATATTCCATAATAATTCTTGATTCATACAATATTAAATCACGATCTATTAACGTAGGTACGGTTCCATAAGGATTTAAAGCTAATAAATCATTAGCTACCCCTTCGTTTTTTGTAAACATAATTTCTACATTTACACCTTTTTCAGCTAATACAATTCTCACTTGGTGACTATATATATCATCACTATCAGAATACAACGACATGATCGTCCGCTTTGCAACAATGGCCATCAAAAACTCCTCGTCATCCGTTTATTTATCGAAGGTCAGTATTTTACCACAGATCCGCCTAAGTTACGAAAATTCTCTTAAATTCTCTTAATTTGTAGTAGATTAAATTTTAAATGCACGTCATTCCGAACGCAGTGAGGAATCTCCAGCAGAAGCAATTAGCGTGTCTCAGGAGATCCCTCACTGTGTTCGGGATGACGTGCATCGATCATTTAAAATTTAATCTACTATAGTATTAATTAATATCTTTCCAGTATGATTTTTTCAATTGATAAGCAACTATTAAAAATATCAATAAATATAATAAAATCAAAGCTCCTATAGATTTCCTGGTATTCTTTTCAGGCTCCGAAACATAAGTTAAAAAAGTTACTAAGTCTATAATTGTACTATCAAATTGCTGCTCACTCATCTTTCCATTTTCAATTATAACAAATTGCGATAAAGAATGATCAGAGCCATTATTATCTTGTTCCAAAATAACAACACCTTCTAAAGGGGCTAAGACATTAGGCATGGCAACGTCAGGCACTAATAAATTATTAGCACCAAATGGTCTTTGTTTATCAACATAAAAACTTTTTAAATAAGTATAAATCCAATCAGGGCCATGTTCTCTTGCTGATAAAGATAAATCCGGTGGCACTCGACCAAACCACTCACGCGCATCATCTGGTGGCATAGAATTTTCAATTGGATCGAATATTTTAGCCCTTGTAAATATAAGATTACTACTAAGTAAAGGAGTATCAATTTCACCTGTAAATGTTGTCAATCCCAGATCACTTGCCATACGATTATAACGCATATACTTTAAAGAATGACAGCCCGAACAATAATTCATAAATATTCTAGCACCACGTTGTAATTTTTCTGTATCGTTAAGATCAATATCAACTGATAATAATTGTGGCGAGGCTATTGCCACACCTAAATGATAAAATAACATAAGAATATATAATAAAATTCTCTTCATTTTATTCTCGCCGGAACTTGTTTATATGGTTCGTAGCGACTATATAATGGCATAAATAAAAAATAGGCAAAATAAATAAACGTAAATACTCTCGCTAAAATTTGTGTCAACGGCGTAACATTTATTGTTCCTAAATAACCTAAGACTAAAAAACTAATAACAAATAACATCAATGCATATTTTGAATATCGACCTTTATAGCGCATAGAACGCACTGGGCTTTTATCAAGCCATGGCATAAACAATAAAATAAATAAAGCGGAACCCATAACAAGAATACCAGCCAATTTATCTGGAATTGCGCGAAGCATCGCATAAAAAGGGGTTAAATACCAAGCAGGAGCAATATGTTCTGGCGTGGTTAATGGATTAGCCGGGGCAAAATTAGCAGACTCAAGAAAATATCCGCCCATGTCGGGATTAAAAAAAACAACTGCAAAAAAGCCAATCAAAAATACAATTACGCCAACAAGATCTTTTAGAGTGTAATATGGATGGAAGGGGATACCATCAAGAGGAATTCCTTTATCATCTAGATGATTTTTAATATCAATTCCTTCGGGATTAGATGAACCCACTTTATGTAAAGCCACTATATGCAAGAAAACTACAGCTATCATCAATAATGGGATCCCAATAACATGTAAAGCAAAAAATCTTTGTAGTGTTGCATTAGCAACATGAAAATCACCACGGATCCAAAAAACTAAAGAATCGCCTATATAAGGTATTGCGCCAAATAAAGAGGTAATAACTTGCGCCCCCCAATAAGACATTTGTCCCCAAGGAAGCAAATACCCAAAAAAAGATTCGGCAAACAATAAGAATAAAAAAAACATTCCTAAAAGCCAAACCAATTCCCGTGGCTTTTGATACGATCCATATAATAATCCGCGAAACATATGTAAATAAATAACGATAAAAAATGCCGATGCTCCAGTTGAATGCATATAACGCAAAAGCCATCCATAATTAACATCACGCATAATATATTCAACTGAACTAAAGGCTTCATTTGCATTAGGTGTATAAAACATGGTTAACCATAAACCCGTAACTAGTTGATTTACCAATACAACTAATGCCAAAGATCCAAAGAAATAAAAAAAATTAAAATTCTTTGGCACATAGTATTCGCTCGCATGCTTTTTCCAAGTGCTAAGTAAAGGAAAACGCTCATTAATCCATGTACCTAATTTAGAAGCTTTCATTGCTTTTCCTCTTCACCAATAATAATTGTATGAGCATTTAAAAATCGATAAGGAGGAACTTCTAAATTAATTGGTGCGGGAACCCCTTTAAATACACGTCCTGCAAGATCAAAAGTTGAACCATGACATGGACAATAAAACCCACCTGGCCAATCAGGACCTAACTCTTTAATAGTTGGTTTATATTTAGGCGAACATCCTAAGTGGGTACAAATACCAACTAATACTAAATATTCAGGATTTATTGAGCGAAATTTATTTTTAGCATAATTTGGTTGTTGCGTAACTAAAGAATCAGGATCACGAAGTAATGCCCTATCTTCATCAAGATGTTTTAACATATCTTGGGTGCGGCGAATTATCCAAACAGGCTTACCCTGCCACTCAACGGTAGCTTGTTGACCTGGCATTAATTTAGATAAATCAACTTCAACAGGCGCGCCAGATGCTAAAGCTTTAGCTGATGGCAATAATGAAGAAACAAAAGGTGTCAAAGCACATATCGCACCAACCCCACCTAGAATACCAGTAGTTGTAAGCAGAAAACGCCGACGTTGCTCATCTACTGAATCAAGTTTATCATTTGATGATAAAGGATCTATATTAATATTATTTGAATCCATGATTCCTTTATTCAAAAGATAAGCTTAAGTATTTATATCAAAGAATGGACCATTTGGAAACTAGAAAAGGCGTATGTCATATTGAGCATCACAAAAAATCTCAATGTAGGGTGGGCAAAGCGCCAGCGTGCCCACCATAGCCCGAGCACTGTTCGTGGGCACGCT
>CAMDMN010000085.1 GCA_945901965.1 Legionella genomosp. 1
AGATATTTATGGGATCCGCTTAATAAAAATAAGGTTAATTATATGTTAACAGAAGATAGAATAGACCATTTTTTAAAACAAATTGAAGCAGCGACAAAAGCTTTACAGCATTATAAACCTGAGACTCATCTATATAATTTAGAAGCCCACCTTACATTACAACAACTAAAGAAAACGTTATCACAAAAGCCAATAAATCCAGATTTACTAAAGGAGCTTAAGTCTATTTTTAGCGCGCGCTGGTCGAATATTCAATGTACCAATATAGAATATCTCCATGACTTAACAAATCCTGCATCTAAAATTTGTATAGAACTTAGTTATGAACTTGGAAGATTGTCACGAGCACCATATTTAACTATGCTCATGCCAAGTTTAGCCAAAGTAGCAAGCACTGACTATATCACCTCTTCATATAATGATGAAATTGAGCTATATGACATAGTATTATCTGATTGTGGTAAACGCATTATATCTATTTCTGATGTTCTGAGTTCTGCTGATGTTGATGGGATCCTAAAACATAATTCATTATTTAGCGGAAAGGTAAAAGCTTTAAGTGACTCTGAAATTAGAAAAGTATTATCAAGACACTCTGCCGTTAAAGAATTTTATGATGCTATAGAAGCACGTACAAGTTTTAAATTGCAAGGAGATACTGTAGGAGCTGCTTTAAATCGCCTGATTTCTGGCCTTCGCGCGGGTGGTGTTACAGCCGGAAGAAAACTAAGCACAAAAGACAGAGGATTGGATGATAACTCTGGATATGATGCAAATACAGCTATCGTAGAATTTAGTGAATATTTAGAAACATTATCCCAAGAAACTCGTAAAATCCTCATGGATGCTCAAAAAACAGATCGCTTTGATTTTGGGCTAAATCCTCAGAAAAAGAAAGTATCTACTCTCTGGGGCAGATTAGCTCGTCCTAAAGATGCTAAATATATGGATACAAGTTATTGTGTGGAACTTGCCGCAAATCACCTAGAAGAAATCCTTAATGAAAATCCTGGTTTATTTGACTTAGTTTCTTATGAAGGTGATGCTATTGAATCACTTGCTAAACTTGAAGAAGCTGTTGTTAAAAGCCGTGAGGCTATGATGCTCCAACTAAAGACTATTGAAAAACATGACTATTTTGATGATGGCGGAAATCGTAATTTAATTTTAAAATTATATAAATTATTACCAGGTTTTATCTTAAGAGCTGAAGATATTGCTTTTATAGCTGATAATTATGTAGCTGTAGTTTCTAAAGGTCCTGATCTCGCTATTACTAAAGAGAGTCATGATTTAATTAAATCTATTGCAAAAAAATATTCTCCAGCAATTATTATGAAAGCTATGGAATTAATGACTGTGGAAGGTAAAAAACAATTTATAGATCTATCTGATTTTAAAGAGCCTAAAGCTGAAATTGGGTTTTTTGCAGCAGCTCCTGATGAAGAAGCTAAGTCTTCGCGCAAACGAAGAGCTGATGAAGCTGGTATGGCGCCGAATAGAATGGCATCTTATGGTTGATTTATGTACCACCCAATGTGGAATTGGTGGGCACGCTATCGCTTTGCCCACCCTACGAAAGTAGCGTAGCCTGGTTGCTTGCAACCAGGATCTCAATTATGAAACCCTGGTTGCAAGCAACCAGGCTACACCAAACAATTAGGATTCGTTAACTGTGAAGATTCTTTCTTAATTTTTGAATTGCGCGAAGTTGTGCTACTGCGCGTGCTAACTCAGTCGCGGCCACTGAATAATCAAGATCGGCATCTTTATTTGCGATAGCTTCTTCTGCTCGTGTTTTTGCAGCTAATGCAGCAGACTCATCAATAGAATCAGCCCTTTGCACTGCATCAGCTAACACTGTCACATAAAAAGGTTGAACCTCTAACATCCCACCAGAAACATAATAAATTTCTTCTTGGCCACCGGGAAGTGTGATTCTAATCTCCCCGGGTTTAAGAATAGTCAATAATGGGGCGTGTCCAGGCGCGATACCAATTTCTCCAAGCTCGCCAGTAGCTACGACCATTTCTACAATGCCTGAAAAAATTTCCTGCTCAGCGCTTACAATATCTAAATGTGTAGTTATAGCCATATCTAACTGCCTCACAGAGTTTTAGCTTTAGCAACCGCTTCTTCTATATTACCAACCATATAAAATGCTTGCTCAGGCAAGTCATCATATTCACCAGCTAAAATACCTTTAAACCCTTTGATAGTATCTTTAAGTGATACATATTTACCAGGAGAGCCTGTAAATACTTCAGCTACGAAAAATGGCTGTGACAAGAAGCGCTGGATTTTACGTGCGCGAGTTACAACACGTTTATCATCTTCAGATAATTCATCCATACCAAGAATTGCAATAATATCTTTCAATTCTTTATATCGTTGCAAAGTTTGCTGTACGCGTCGCGCAGTATCATAATGATCTTGACCAACAATTAATGGATCTAATTGACGTGAAGTAGAGTCAAGTGGATCAACTGCAGGATAAATACCTAACTCAGCAATTTGCCGTGACAATACAACTGTTGCATCTAAGTGCGCAAAAGTAGTTGCAGGTGATGGATCTGTTAAGTCATCTGCTGGCACATATACTGCTTGAATAGATGTAATCGACCCTGTTTTAGTTGAAGTAATACGCTCTTGTAACATACCCATTTCTTCAGCTAAAGTTGGCTGATAACCTACAGCTGAAGGCATACGGCCTAATAATGCAGATACTTCAACGCCAGCTAGTGTATAACGATAAATATTATCAATAAATAATAATACATCTCGGCCTTCATCACGGAATTTTTCAGCCATAGTTAAGCCAGTTAAAGCAACACGTAAACGGTTACCTGGTGGCTCATTCATCTGACCATAAACTAATGATACTTTATCTAAAACATTAGAATCTTTCATTTCATGATAGAAGTCATTACCTTCACGTGTACGCTCACCAACACCTGCGAACACTGAATATCCACTATGTTCAATAGCGATATTACGAATCAATTCCATCATATTTACGGTTTTACCAACACCCGCACCACCGAAAAGACCAACTTTACCACCTTTAGCAAATGGGCAAAGTAAATCGATAACTTTAATACCAGTTTCTAATAATTCTTGGCTACCAGCTTGTTCTTCATAGCTTGGTGGTTTACGATGAATTGACCAATGCTCTTCAGCATCAATAGGGCCTGCATCATCAATTGGACGGCCTAAAACGTCCATTATTCTACCTAAAGTTTTAGTACCGACAGGTACTTGGATAGGCTTACCAGTATTTTCAGCTTTAAGACCGCGCTTAATACCATCGGTGGTACCCATGGCTATAGTGCGAACTACGCCATCACCTAGCTGCTGCTGCACTTCAAATACCAAACCACCTTCAACTAATTTCAGTGCGTCGTTTATTTTTGGCACAGCATCACGTTCAAATTCAACGTCAACTACGGCACCAATTACTTGCACAACTGTTCCTAAGCTCATTATTTACCCTCTTATAAAGCGGCTGCACCACCGACAATTTCCGCTAACTCTTGTGTAATTGCGGCCTGTCGGGCTTTGTTATAAATCAATTGGAATTCTTTAATTAGATCGCCTGCGTTATCTGTAGCACTCTTCATGGCGATCATTTTTGCTGCCTGCTCACAGGCAATATTCTCAACTACTGCTTGATAAACTTGAAGCTCAATATAACGCTCCAATAATTCATCAAGTAATTCTTTAGCATCAGGTTCATAAATATAATCCCAATGATGACCTAATAAACTACTATCTTCTTCAGATATTGGTAGTGGTAATAATTGTTTAACTATTGGCGTTTGCGTCATTGTATTAACAAATTCGTTATATACAACATGTAAAGCATCAATTTCACCTTGGTAAAAAGCATCTAACATAACCTTTACCGCGCCAATTAAATCTTTAACTCCTGGGGTGTCACCTAAATGATCAACCGCAGCAACAACACGTCCACCAACTCGCTTAAAAAAGGCCTGGCCCTTACGACCAATTACACAGATATCAATTTCTTTACCCTCAGCATGCCAAGGACGCATAGTAGAAATTGTTTCTCGGAGTAAATTAGCATTTAAACCACCGCATAAACCACGATCTGAAGTTACAACAATCATGCCAATTCGTTTAACTTCACGTTTGGTCATAAAAGGATGATGATATTCAGAATTAGCACGAGCAATATGCTTAACAACATCATAAATTTTAGTTGCATAAGGCTTAGACGCACGCATTCTTTCTTGCGTCTTACGCATCTTTGATGCAGCTACCATTTCCATCGCTCGTGTAATTTTTTGCGTGTTTTTAATACTCGCAATCTTCGAACGTATCTCTTTCGCTCCAGCCATAGATATACTTCACCTTTTAAACTTTAAAATTCTGTAAGCCTGTGGGTTTAATTACCGCACATTTGCTTAATAAACTAATTTAATGTCATTGCGAGTATTAGCGAAGCAATCCAGCGTCATTTAAGGCCACTGGATTGCTTCGCTATGCTTGCAATGACGAAAGATAGTGTAAATAGAACACTACCTAACCCACTAATATTACCAACCACCTGTTTTTTTAAAATCAGTAACAGCGGCTTTTAATTGACCTTCAATTTCATCATCATAAGCGCCAGCTTCATTGATTTTATTCATAAGTTTTGCGTGTGTTGTACGCATATAAGATTGTATTGAAGCTTCAAAAGATGATACTTCAGCAACCGGTACATCATCTAGATAACCTTTTTCTACGATAAATAACGATACTGCCATTTGTGCAACAGAAAATGGATAGTATTGTTTTTGTTTCATAAGCTCAGTAATACGCTGTCCACGTTCAAGTTGTTTACGAGTTGCGTCATCTAAATCTGAAGCAAATTGAGAAAAGGCTTCGAGCTCTCTAAATTGCGCTAAAGCTAGGCGTGTTCCACCACCTAATTTTTTCATGATTTTGGTTTGTGCAGCTCCGCCCACGCGTGATACTGAAAGACCTGAGTTAATCGCTGGTCGCACACCTGAATTAAATAAATCAACGTCTAAGAAAATCTGGCCGTCAGTAATGGAAATAACGTTTGTTGGAACAAATGCTGACACGTCCCCTGCCTGAGTTTCAATAATTGGTAACGCAGTTAATGAGCCAGTTTTACCTTTGACTTCGCCATTAGTTAAACGCTCAACTTCTTCTGCATTAATACGCGCGGCTCGCTCAAGTAGGCGCGAATGCAAATAGAAAATATCTCCAGGATAAGCTTCTCGACCTGGTGGGCGACGTAATAATAGTGAAATCTGGCGATATGCCCATGCTTGTTTTGTTAAATCATCATAAACAATAAGCGCATTTTCACCGCGCTCCATAAAGTATTCGCCCATAGCACAACCTGAGTATGGGGCAATAAATTGCATCGCTGCTGAATCTGAAGCACCAGCCACAACAACAACAGTATGTTCTAACGCGCCATGCTCTTCTAATTTACGGACAATCGACGCAACTGAAGATGCCTTTTGACCAATAGCTACATAAACACATTTAACGCCAGTGCCTTTTTGGTTGATAATAGCATCGAGTGCAATAGCTGTTTTACCAGTTTGTCTATCACCAATAATAAGCTCACGCTGACCGCGGCCAACAGGAATCATAGCATCAATAGCTTTTAATCCGGTTTGTACAGGCTCATCAACTGATTTACGAGCAATAACTCCAGGAGCTACTTTTTCAATCGGAGACAAAGAATGTTCTCCTATTGGCCCTTTACCATCTATAGGATTACCTAAACCATCTACCACGCGGCCTAATAAAGCGGGACCAACTGGAACTTCAAGAATTCTACCAGTACACTTACCTTTTTGACCTTCACTAAGGCTAGTAGCATCACCTAGAATTACGGCACCTACTGAATCACGCTCTAAGTTAAGTGCAAGACCATAAATATTGCCAGGGAACTCAATCATTTCTCCCTGCATAACATCAGCTAAACCGTGAAGGCGGACAATACCATCTTTTAGACTTACGATGGTTCCTTCATTACGAGCTTCAGATACAACCTTAAACTCTTCAATTTTAGATCTAATTAATTCGCTGATTTCAGCTGGATTTAACGCTATTTGTTCTGACATGAAATTTATCCTCTAAATTACGCGGCCAAATTAGTTTTAAGTTTATTTAATTTAGCTCGCACTGAGCCATCTATAACTAAATCACCAGCAGAAATAACTGCGCCACCTAATAGTGACTTATCAATAGTTAGATCTAATGTGACTTCTCGTTGTAAACGCTGACTTAGTGACTTCTTTAAATTAAGTTCCTGTTTAGAGCTTAATTTTTGAAAAGATCTAACTTTTGCTATTAAAGTTTTTTCTTGTAAAGCTCTTAGCTCTTCATATTGGGCATATATATAAGGCAAGACCTGTAACCTTTTATTAACAGCCAAAAGTCTAATGAAATTTTCAACTATATTCATTTCTTGTTTACGCTTTGCTTTAATGCTTACAGCTAGCAACAACTGCACCTGTTGCTCAATAGTTACAGAAGGATTAGTAATGAATTCCATCGTATCTTGCAAAGAAACCACTTGAGCCAAGTCATATAATGTTCCTGACCATAATGCTAAATGCTTATTCGCTAGCGCATGTTCAAAAATTGCTTTGGCATAAGGTCTTGCTATTGTGATTGCATCTGACATATCAAAGATCTTCAATTAAGTTATCAAGAAGCGCTGAATTTGCCTCTTTATCAATTTCACGCTGTAATATTCTTTCAGCACCTGCAATAGCTAATGTTGCCACTTGCTTACGTAAGTCATCTTTCGCCCGATTAACTTCTTGAGAAATTTGATCTTTTGCGATTTTTGCGAGCTTAATTGATTCCTGACGTGCTTCTTCTTTAGCAGCATCAACTATTTGTGCCGAGCGTTGATTAGCCTTATCAAGAAGGTCTGAGGCATCTACCTTTGCTTGCTTCATTTCATCTTTTGCACGAAGCTGAGCCAGCTCTAACTCTTTACGTCCGCGTTCTGCAGCAGCAATACCGTCTGCAATTTTTTCTTGTCTTTCTTCAAGTGCTTTAGACAAAGGCGGCCATACAAATTTCATGGTAAACAATACAAATACAAAGAAAACCAGCATTTGTACGACCAATGTTAAATTAATATCCAAGGTCAATTCTCCTCTAACAATAGCTGGCGCCCCAAGGCGCCACCGAATTAATCTCTTGCTATCAAGAACCTAGGTTAGCTAAAAATGGGTTAGCGAATGTAAAGAACAATGCAATACCAACACCAATCATAGTTACCGCATCTAGTAAGCCTGCAACAATAAACATTTTAACTTGAAGCATTGGAACCATCTCTGGTTGACGAGCAGCACCTTCTAAAAATTTGCCACCTAACAAACCAAAACCAATAGCGGTACCTAGAGCACCTAACCCAATTAACAAAGCGACTGCAATAACTGTCATACCTTGAACTTGTGCTATTAAATTTGCTGCTTGCATATATATCCCCTTAATGGACAATTAAAAAAATGGTTAATGATCTTCATGGGCAAGACTTAAGTAAACAATCGTCAATACCATGAAAATAAAAGCCTGCAATGTTATCACTAAAATGTGAAATATTGACCACGCTAATGATAATATAAACTGTGCCGCTCCTAATGTTACAGAAGAGGCAACTCCGCTAGATGAAGAGTTAAGTGTTAATAACGCTAATAAAATAAATATCAATTCACCAGCATATAAATTTCCAAATAACCGTAATGATAGAGAAATTGGTTTCGCAAATAGCCCCACTAGCTCTAACAATAAATTAAACGGTATAAAAAATGGGTTATTAAATGGCTGTAAAGTAAGTTCTTTTACAAAACCTTTGGTACCCTTTATCTTGATGCTATAAAAAAGTATCAGAATAAACACTGATAACGACATGGCAAATGTTAAATTAAGATCATTAGTTGGCACTACCTTTAAAGCTGGTAGCCCTAATGGTTTGGCTATTGCTGGTAAAATATCGACGGGTAAAATATCCATGAAATTCATGAGGAATACCCAAATAAAAATAGTCAGCGCTAAAGGCCCGATAACAGTAGATTTCCCATGGAAACAATCTTTAACCTGATTATCAGCAAATTCAAGCATTAATTCTGCAAAATTTTGTAATTTACCAGGCACGCCTGTTGAAACCCTGCGGGCGCCAAGATACAAGAATGTCATTGCGAAAATACCGACAACA
>CAMDMN010000086.1 GCA_945901965.1 Legionella genomosp. 1
GTACGTCATCCCGAGTTCAACGAGGGATATCCATTTGCTGAAATAGTGCAATCTTCAGTAGATCTTTCGTGCATAAAACACGCGCTCTGGATGACGTGAGTTACGTTTATTCAATAAATTCTTCAGTCAGTTCATCAATGGAAAATAAAGCCTCACTATTTGGCTCATCCTTTGATTCTAATTCATTTTCAAGCCCTCTAAAATTCCATAATTTTTGATCCATTAATTGACTTGGCTTAATGTTTTGTAAAGCATGTAAGATATTAGATGGTATTTTAGCATTGTCCTCCGCTAAACTTTTTATTAACCGTCCTACTTTTTTTCGCGCTAAATTTTCTTGAGAGCCGCAAAGTGTGCATGGAATAATTGGGAATTGTTCGGCTTCTGCATAGGTTATGATATCGCGCTCTTGTACATAGCACATAGGTCTTATTAAAATATGCTTTTTATTATCAGATAATAATTTTGGTGGCATTGAGCGCACATCGCCATTATATAGAATTGACATTAATAGCGTTGTAATTAAATCATCGCGATGATGACCTAGTGCTATTTTATTAAAACCATTTTCCTCAGCATAGCGATATATTATCCCACGGCGAAGTCTTGAGCATAATGAGCAATACGTTTTGCCTTCAGGGATCTTTTCTTTAACAATGCTGTAAGTATCGCGGGTTAGAATTTCATGTGGAATATTACGACTTTCAAGCCAATTTCGTAATGCACTATCATCCCATCCTGGTTGAGATTGATCTAATGTGAATGCAAATATCTCAAATTTATTATTAGAGCGTCGGCGTAAGGTATTCAATATATTGAGCATGGTAAAAGAATCTTTACCACCAGATAAGCAGACCATCACACGATCTCCTCGCTGAATCATATTAAAATCAGCAATTCCTTTGCCAGTATAATGAAGGAGTTTTTTTTCAGTTGCTGAAGGTATTTGTTTCATATTTACAACCTATATTTTATAAAAAGTTTATTATTATCATTTAATTCTAATCATCTTGTCTAATTTTTTTTCTAACGGAGTCAACTAGTTGTTGTGGTGGTAAGCCATTCATGCGAGTTGTTTTAAGCCATGAATTAATTTCGGCTAGATCATTAACGTTTAGTGTACCTGCTAAATACTTTAAATTAAGTAGGGCATTGATTAGGCCGTATTGATCTGTTGCAAGCTGCTCTTGGGCTTCAAATAAACGCTGTTGGGCAGTAACAACATCAACCATAGTGCGAGTTCCAGCTTCAAATTGGGCTGATACGCTATCTAGTGAGTTTTGACGTGAAATTACAGCTTGTCTATCAGCTTTTACTTTTGATATTCCATCAATAATAGTATTAAAAGCAATCCGGCTATTAACTACAACATCCCGATATATTTTCTCAAGTTTTTCGCTAGAGGTTTGAAAATCATATTGTGCTTGTCTTGTTTGCGATTGGATTAAGCCACCTTGAAAAACGGGAAAATTCAAAGCGACGGCAACATTTGAAAATTTCTGATCATTAGGAACGAAGAAATTACTACTACCACCACCATTTACAGTTTGAGTGCTTTGCCCCTTTAGCGCTAACGTAGGCCAGCTACCAGCAGACTTAACTTTAATATTCTCGCGTGCAGCCTGTAAGCTATATTTCGCTGCAAATAAATTATAATTTTGCTTTAACCCAGTTGCTACCCACTCATCGACATTATTAGGTTCAGGAGTAATAAGCGGGATTTTGCTATCTCGTAAAGGCGATATATAGTCATAAACATAATTGGTAAGTTTGCGTAAATTTTCACTTTGGTTAATTTGTCTATTTTTTGCAGAGATTACATCTGCTACTGATTGGTCATAAGCAGCTTCTGCTTCGTATACTGAAGTTATAGCATCAAGACCTACATTAAAGCGCTCTTTAGCTTGATCTAGTTGTTTTTTATTAGCACGCTTTTTAGCTTCAACATTATTTAAAGTATCTTTGGAGAGAAGTACGTCAAAATAAGCTTTTGCAGTTCTTAACATTAAATCTTGTGAGGCATTATTAAAAGTGGCATGAGCAGCTTTAACAGATGCTTTAGCCAATTGGACTTGTGACCAAGATTGGTAATTAAAAAGAGCTTGCGATGCACTAACATTCCACATACCAGAATTATATAATTGTGTTCCATCAAGGCTATCTGCACCTGGTACATCTACCGATAATCCATTTCTGCTTATTGCGCCGCTAACAGTTAATTGTGGGAGAAGGCTTGCTCGCGCCTGAGGGATTGATTCAGTTACTGACATAAATGTGCTGTAAGCCGCTTTAAAAGTAGGATCATTTTCTAATGCTTGATTAAATATATCGAGTAGATCCGATGCTTGTGCGCGTGCAATAAAGCATATGGATAGAATTAAACCAAAAATAACCAAGCGTATCTTTTTCATCTACATTTGCCTTAGAAAATAAATCCATTTGGTTTTGTTTCGTTAATTAAACTTGGTAGATTAGTTTCAAAAATCATTTTTTTATGCCATTTATTGTTATGATCTAAACTGTGTAGTTGGCCTTGCATAACAGGTTCTTTACCAATAATGGCAAAAAGTCTACCGCCAGGTACTATTTGTAATAGATGTGAATCTGTAAGTTTTTCAAGAGAGGCGGTAAAGACAACTACATCATAAGGCGCTTTTTCTAAATAACCTTTATGGGCATCTGCTGTTAATAATTCAACATTATCACATTTATATTTACTAAGGTTTAGTTTCGCATTGGCTGTAAAGTCTGCAAAATAATCAACACTTATTAATTTTTTACATCTTCGGCTTAAAAGGGCTGTTAAAAATCCAGTGCCAGTGCCAACTTCGAGAACAGTTTCATTGCCCGTTAAATTTAATGCTTGTAATATCTTTGCTTCCTCAAGGGGCGTCATCATCCTTTGCTGATGTGCTAATTCTAATTGCATATCAGAGTAAGCAAAATCTTTATATTTTGCGGGGACAAATTCATCGCGGGCGATTTCTCTAAATAATTCAAGTATAGACTCATCAATAACATCGCCTGTGCGTAATTGTTGTTTTATCATATTTATGCGCGTGGATTGAACATTCATGTTATTCACCGTTTAAATTATAAATTTCTAGTTTCTTTTATAAAAACTAAAGAATAAGTTTCGCAGTATTCTAACAACATTTGTTAAAATGTGCGATCTGTCATAGTGATGATTTGTTAAATTTGCTATACTTCGCCAATTTATTTGGTAAATATCTGGAGAACCACATGCATAATCGTTTTACTGAGTTTTTGCAAAATGAATTAGATGGTCTTAAAAAAGAAGGATTATTTAAGTCAGAGAGGGTTATTTCAAGCCAACAACAAGCACTTATAAATGTTAATAATCATGAAGTTATTAATTTATGTGCAAATAATTATCTAGGCCTTGCTAATCATCCTGATTTAATAGCAAATGCTGAAGGTGCTTTAGCAAAATATGGTTATGGTATGGCGTCAGTTCGTTTTATCTGCGGAACACAAGAGCCACATAAAAAACTTGAAAAAAGTTTAAGTGAATTTCTTTCTAAAGAAGATACTATTCTTTATTCTTCATGTTTTGATGCCAATGGTGGTTTATTTGAAACCCTTTTAGGCAGTGAAGATGCAATTATTAGTGATGCCTTAAATCATGCGAGCATTATAGACGGGATAAGATTATCTAAGGCACAGCGTTATCGTTATGCGAATAATGATATGAAGGATTTAGAAGAGCAATTAAAAGCGGCACAATCAGCACGTTTTAGGCTAATAGCAACTGACGGTGTATTTTCTATGGATGGAACTTTGGCTAATTTACCAGCTATTTGTGAATTAGCAGATAAATATGATGCCATGATTATGGTTGATGATTCTCATGCAGTAGGTTTTATGGGCGAAACAGGCCGCGGGACGCCAGAACATTTTGGGGTGACAAATCGCATTGATATTATTACTGGTACCTTAGGTAAGGCTTTGGGAGGTGCTTCTGGTGGATATACGGCGTCTAATGGCGTAATTGTTGAGTGGTTAAGACAGCGATCTCGTCCTTATCTTTTCTCGAATACTTTAGCGCCAGTTATTGCTGAAACATCTATTGCTGCTCTGCAATTAATACAAAACAATAATAATCTTATTAAAAAACTTAAAACCAATAGCCAATATTTTCGTGATGGTTTATCTAAATTGAATTTTAAATTAATTAATGGTGAGCACGCCATAATTCCGGTAATGCTTGGCGAAGCTGCGATTGCTGTTAAAATGGCGGATAGATTATTAACTGAAGGTATTTATGTAGTTGGATTTTCTTTTCCAGTGGTACCTAAAGGATTAGCAAGAATTCGCACACAAATGTCAGCCGCACATGAATTACACCACTTAGATAAAGCACTAGCCGCTTTTGAAAAAGTAGGTAAAGAATTAGAAGTTATATAAAATTTAAGTCACTTCTTAATGACTACGGGAAACGTTCAGTATGACGTTTTTCTAATGATTATTGAGAAGTTACAAATTTGGAGGTATTAATGAAATCTTTAGTTAAAGCAAAACGTGAACCAGGTATTTGGATGGAAGATGTTCCTATGCCTGAATATGGCGTAAATGATGTATTAATAAAAATTAAAAAAACTGCTATCTGCGGGACCGACATTCATATTTACTTATGGGATGAATGGGCACAAGCGACTATTCCTGTTCCTATGACTGTAGGCCATGAATTTTATGGCGAAATAGCTGAAATTGGCAAAGAGGTAAAAGGCCTTAAAGTTGGTCAAAGAGTATCAGGTGAGGGACATATTACCTGTGGTTTATGTCGAAATTGTCGTGCTGGGAAAGTCCATCTTTGTCGTAATACTGTAGGTGTTGGTGTAAATCGTCCTGGTTGCTTTGCTGAATATTTAGCAATCCCTGCAACTAATGTTTTACCACTTCCTGATAATATATCTGGTGATCAAGCATCAATCCTTGACCCTTTTGGTAATGCAACACATTGTGCTCTTGCTTTTAATGTAGTGGGGGAGGATGTATTAATTACGGGAGCGGGTCCTATTGGGATAATGGCCGTTGCAATTTTGCGCCATATCGGTGCACGACATGTAGTTATAACTGATGTAAATGATCATCGGCTTGATTTGGCTCGTAAAATGGGTGCAACACGAGCGGTTAATGTAAAACACCAAAAGATCAGTGAAGTGATGGCTGAATTAGGCATGACTGAAGGTTTTGACGTTGGTTTAGAAATGTCCGGAAATCCATCAGCGCTTAATGATATGGTGAAAGTTATGAATCATGGCGGATCTATGGCAATTCTTGGGATCCCGCCACAAGAAACAGCGATTGATTGGAATCAGGTTATTTTTAAAGGTCTTGTTATTAAAGGAATTTATGGACGAGAAATGTTTGAAACCTGGTATAAAATGATAGCTATGCTACAAAGCGGTTTAGATATATCGCCGGTTATTACGCATCATTTTCCAATAGCAGATTATCAGAATGCTTTTCAAATAATGGCATCTGGACAATCTGGAAAAGTTATTCTCGATTGGGAAACTAAATAAATACCAGAGTGATACAAATTAATTTTAGATTAAAGTAGCCTGGTTGCTTGCAACCGGGGATCCTATAAGGTAAATCCCGGTTGCTGCTAACCAGGCTACATAAAACTTAAGTGATACAAATTATTATAGTGGAGTAGTTATGGCGCAGTACATTTATACAATGAATAGAGTTTCTAAAATTGTAGAAAACCAAAGATTTATTTTAAAAGATATACATTTAAGTTTTTTCCCCGGCGCTAAAATTGGTGTGCTTGGTTTAAATGGATCAGGTAAATCAACTTTACTGCGAATTATGGCAGGTGTTGATAAGCATTTTGAAGGTGAAGCGCGTCCTGCAGCTGGGATTAAAATAGGTTATTTAGCCCAAGAGCCAGAAATAGATTTAGAAAAAACAGTGCGAGAGATAGTTGAAGAAGCTGTAGCTGATATGAAAGCTAAATTGGCGCAATTTGATGAGATATCTATGCGCTTTGCTGAGCCCATGAGCGATGATGAAATGAATAATCTTTTAGCAACGCAGGGCGAATTACAGCATGAAATAGAAGTTGGTGGCGGCTGGGATCTTGATCGAAAATTAGAAATAGCAGCTGATGCCCTTAGATTGCCTGAATGGGATGCAAAAATAAAAAATCTATCGGGAGGGGAGCGCCGTCGTGTAGCTTTATGTCGTTTGCTTTTATCTAATCCTGATATGTTATTGCTTGACGAGCCTACCAACCATTTAGATGCTGAGTCTGTTGCCTGGCTTGAACGTTATTTAGAAGATTTTGCGGGTACCGTAGTTGCAATTACGCATGATAGATATTTCCTAGATAATGCTGCCGAATGGATCTTAGAATTAGACCGAGGAGAAGGGATCCCATATAAAGGTAATTATACTGCATGGCTTGAACAAAAAAATGAGCGTTTAGAGCGTGAACAAAAACAAGAAGCTTCACATGTTCGTTCTATAAAAGCTGAGCTTGAGTGGGTGCGCACATCACCTAAGGGACGGCATGCAAAAAATAAAGCAAGACTTGCTCGTTTTGAAGAAATGAATTCAAAAGAATTTCAAAAGCGTAATGAAACAAATGAATTATATATTCCACCAGGTGAGCGTTTAGGTGATTTGGTGATTGAGGGTAAAAATCTTTGTAAATCATTTGCTGATAGGTTGTTATTTGATAATTTGAATTTTAATTTACCTAAAGGTGGCGTACTTGGTATTATTGGCCCGAATGGAGCTGGTAAATCAACATTTTTAAAAATGATCACCAAACAAATTGAACCTGATTCAGGTGAAATTAGGATTGGCGATACTGTCAATCTTGCATATGTAGATCAGATGCGTGATCATTTAGATGATAATAAAACTGTATGGCAAGAAATTTCTGACGGGCATGATATTATGCAAGTTGGATCTTTTCAAATGCCTTCACGTGCATATGTTGGGCGCTTTAATTTTAAAGGCGCTGATCAGCAAAAGAAAATGTCTCAACTATCAGGTGGTGAGCGTAATCGTGTGCATTTGGCTAAACTATTAAAATCTGGTGCAAATGTTTTGTTACTTGATGAACCATCCAACGATTTAGATGTTGAAACTTTAAGAGCATTAGAAGATGCTATTTTAAATTTTCCAGGTTGTGCTATTGTTGTTTCGCATGATCGGTGGTTCTTGGATAGGATCTGTACACATCTTATGGCATTTGAAGGTGACTCTGAAGTTGTATTCTTTGAAGGAAACTTTAGTGATTATGAAGAGGATAGAAAGCGTAGATTAGGTGATGAAGCTGATAAACCATCACGAATTAAATATCGACGTTTACAATAATCCGTCTTTGCGAGAAATGGTTGTTGCACGAATAAACTTCGTCATTCCCGTGGGGTGGGAATCTATCCAATAAATTAGCATTGTGCCTAATTAGAGATGGATTCCCGCCCTCGCGGGAATGACAAATAGTAACCATGTAAACATTAAATAGGTTTATTAAATTTTAATATAGGATTAGCTTTTATGTTTAAGTTTTTGTTTATTATATTAATATCATTAGGTATTACTTCTTGTATGGAAGTGGATCCATCAACACTGGTTACAGATGACGCTGGTGTTGTGCATCGGACTATACCTTATTTACAAGATAAGCGTGGTAGGGAAATTTTTCCTTTACAGATTAGTCCTACTGGCTATAAGCAGTTTATTTTCGATCCTAGAGCTGCAGCTTGGGTTGCATATGATGCTAATGGTAATCGGGTGATGACGGGATCGGCTTCCGGTGGAAAAGATTTTTGTGAGGATGTTGGTAAACCATGCCGAACTGTTACAGGAGCATTTCGAGTTTACAATAAAAGAGGCCCTGAATGTAAATCAGGGGAATATCCTGTAGAGACAACTGGCGGGGCTAAAATGCCATTTTGTATGTATTTTTATCGCGGGTTTACAATACATGCGGCATATGAAGTCCCAACATATAACTCAAGCCATGGTTGCGTTCGCGTATGGCCATCTGCTGCTAAATGGTTAAACGAAGAATTTCTAACTGTTGGTACTAAAGTTACAGTATTATCATACGATGGCGAAGATGGTGATGGCGATCCAGTTGATTAGGTAGAAAACGACAGTAGGTTGGGTCAAGGCCCAATGGGACTAGCCTAAGCTAATTGGTTCCGTC
>CAMDMN010000087.1 GCA_945901965.1 Legionella genomosp. 1
TTTCTCACTTTTAGGAACTGTAACTGAAGTAGCATCCTTCCCAGTGCCAGCATTAACTGCCCTAACTGTAACATCATATTTTGTCCAGCAACTATCCTTAACTATAGTTAAAAAACATGGAAATGCCATTGCCTTAATTGAAAGAAATAAACCAAAAATAATTATAAATAATCTATCCATTATGATCGTCCATTATTAGATTATCTAAGAGTATAACTAAATTATATAAATTTGCATGCTATTGTTTAGTGTTTTTATTGCTTTTTTCCAACTCATAAGTATACTCTTTTGCAAACGGAGAGGTGGCCGAGTGGCTGAAGGCGCACGCCTGGAAAGTGTGTATACGGCAACGTATCGAGGGTTCGAATCCCTCTCTCTCCGCCAATTTACTACGCTTTAGCTTTTTTGGCGTTATTTTTTAAATACAATAACACCCATAAGCGTCTTCTTGTTATTAACGATAAATCACGTGCAGATATCGTAAAACCTAGTGTTTTTAGCAGCGTCACACGCTGAGTGTTCAGCTAATTGCCTGCTTTAACAAATGATGCTATATTCTGCCCTAAAATCAAACATATAAACACAACGAGGTAGTACTATGCCTAAACCGGTTCGTTATACTGAGATAACCGATTTTACCCCTTATGATGCCGGTACAACACAGGTTCTAAATACCTGTCGTTTTGAGGGTCTTGACTGGTTTTTCAAACAACCACCAGCACTAATTGTTGATGCGAGAGCTCGAATGCTTCGCATTTTAAATGAGGCTATTTGTGGCGCAATAGTTTTTTCTTTAAGCGAACGAGCACGTTATTCATTTTTAACACCAGTACATCGTCTTGTGATTAATGATCTAGGCTCTCCAGTTGGATTGCTCTCTCAAAAAATTTCTTATCAAACTTTTATGGACCGAGGCACTGGCAAGAGTGGTTTAGAGCTCGTACTTGGTATGAGCGGGTTAGCAGAAATCTCTACTGCACGCTTTTGTATAGGCGATCCTGATGGTAATAATAATGCCGGTTATGGTGAAAGTAGTAGATTGAGTAGTATTGATTATGGTCTAGCTAACTATCCATATTTATTTGCTCAAGACGCATTAACTGAAATCGAGAAAAGACGACTTCCTTTAGATCGTGGCCTAGGTACTTTTAATATTACAGTTGATAATGTACTCTCCTTTATTTTGCAGCCCGTTGGAGATGATGTAGAGTTTATGGCGCATCATGTCTTCCCTCGATTTGAACTTTTTCTAGCTGAGTTCTGCGAAACAAATAAAGAACTTGTTGAAGGCTTTTTTTCAAAAGTTTATAAAATGCTTAACGTTGTTTCAATGGAGATAACAGCCGATGGTTTCAAAGAAGGTGTTTTTGAGACCTTAGGTCTGACTGGCTTGAATGATAAAGACAGAATCATTTGTCATAATATTATTGATGTCCTAGTTGATCGTGCACATCATTTAAAAGAAACGCTTCGTACCATATCGGGATACTCACCAATTGCTTTTACAAGGCACTTAGACGAGAGTGTCAGTGAAAAAAGGCTAAGCCCTGTGATGCGATCAGTGTTTCCTGCTTGCAAACGCGAGATTCTTGTTGATGTTATCAACGAAATAATGCTATCAAGAGCTGAGACAGAGCGAAGTGTAGGAAGAATTACACCCGCTAATGGTGGCGGCGCACAAGGATATAGGGACGTGTTATTTCCAATAATACCAAAAAGTCCGCTAAGAACAAGCCGGGCCGGGAGTATCGATGATTATTTAAATATATCACCTGAAGGATCCCCTAGCCGATGGTCCTAACTTTAAAAAAATTTAATATGAATTTGTTTATTACTCCATAGATAAAACAGCCATAAATCTCGCTTACAGAAACGAAATTTTGTCCATTATGTTGGAGTAAGATTCGTGATAATTTATAGCATTATTATCGAAATCTGCTAGAATCGCTGTCAGTTAAGTTGACATTTACCACCCATTTTGGATGTGGTTATTTTAATGAATGCCAACCTCCGCCAATTTATTAAAATGGATAAATTTAATTATCAGATTTTAAAGAAACAGCGTATAGTTTTATGAATATATATTATAAGGAAAAATAAAATTAGTGACTAAAATTACACAAAAAAATCAACCTACTATAAAAGATGGAGAATTTAATCGTCAATTAAAAAACAGACACATTCAACTAATAGCCTTAGGTGGAATCATTGGTTCAGGCTACTTTCTTGGTACAGGCGCTGTTATTAATCAAGTAGGTCCTTCTGTATTTTTAGCATACATCCTTGGCGGTATAATTATATATTTAACTATGTTATGCATGGGTGAGTTAGCCGTTGCCATCCCTATTTCTGGCTCATTTATTAATTACACTGCTGATTTTATATCTCCATCTCTTGCTTGTGGAGTAGGATGGTCATACTGGATAAGCTGGGTTGCATATATTCCTGCTGAATGTTTAGCCGGTGGCATCATCATGGAACATTTTACAGGTATTAATGGTTATGCCTGGGCTGTAGGCTTCGGTTGTATAATTACTTATATAAATATTTCTGAAGTTGGTACTTTTGGTGAAATTGAATTTTGGCTAGCATTAATTAAAATATTTGCATTATTCGGCTTCATAATAATTGCTATATTAATTTTCTTCGGCATCATTCATGGATCACAACCAGCAGGACCAATTTGGGGTAAATTCATTTTTGACCAAGGCGGACTATTTCCTAATGGAAAAATGGCCTTGCTTACCGCCATGGTACTGCTTTTAGTTAATTATCAAGGTTCAGAAATTATTGGCCTTGCAGCTGGTGAATCTATTGATCCTGGCAATATGATCCCAAACGCCATTCGCAATGTAACCTTTCGTATTCTATTTATCTATATTATCCCCGTTTTCTGCTTAGTCCTTATTTTCCCTTGGCAAAATGCTTCGCTAGAAAACTCTGTATTTGCTGAAGCCTTAAATTTTTATGGAATTAAATGGGCGGGAGCCGTAGCAAGCTTTGTAACACTTACAGCTACCCTTTCCTGCTCAAATTCAGGCGTTTATGGTATTGTTCGCTCTCTTCATGCCTTGGCTCGCAATGGTATGGCGCCTAAGAAATTAGCTAAACTAAATTCTAATTCCGTACCCCAAAATGCAGGAATTACTACACTTGCTTCAATTTGGGTATTACTTATTGTGTCATATTTTTTTGGCCAAACCATGCTGTATATTGCTTTATTACTTGTATCAGGATTTACAGGAGCAATTGCTTGGATTTCTCTTTGCTGGGCACAAATTAATTTTAGGAAAAAATTATATGCAGCAGGATATACTACTAAAGATTTGCGCTATAAAACTCCTGGCTCCCCTTACACTGGAATAGTCGCCATAATTTTAATGATAATATGTTTGATTTTTCTATTAATGAATGAGGATCCAAGTTATAAAATTGCATTTGCAATAGGCTTTATTACCTTAATTGCACCGATGGCAATTTATAAATTAATGAACTTATCTAAGAATTTGAAATTAGCTAAACACATACAATTTTCTGATATTTTCCCGAATAAAAATATCTAATATGTAGGATGGGCAAAGCGATAGCCATATCATTAACCACAAGTTAATTTTATCTTGGCAAGTGAGCGGAACTCCGAGCCACGACCATTAGGGAGTGGAGTTCTTAAAATCTCCACTCCCTAACGGTCGTGGCTCGGATTCCTCCAGACAATGCAGGCTCATAAAGGATCAGCAGATTTGTGGGTAATGATATGAGCGATAGCGTGCCCACCATTATTGTAAATCAAATATTCACAAAATTTTATACGCTCAAATTAAGCTCTAAAACATTTTTAGGCAAACTACCATCAGAATTATACTCTGGCACTAAACTCTTCAATAATAAAATTAAATCTTCATTTTTGTGCATTTCACAAGCTACATTTAACATAAGCATAGTTTGGATTAATCTATTCCAATCAATCTCACGAAATTTAGCTTTATAAAGCTTTTCATGATCTGTTATTACTAATTGCTCACTCTCATGGAAAAGCTCCTCATATAGCTTCTCTCCTGGTCTTAATCCGGTATATTTTATTGCTATATCAGTTCCAGGCTCTTTTCCAGATAACTTAATCAATTGCTCTGCTAGATAACTGATTTTTATTGGCTCACCCATATCTAAAACAAAGATCTCACCGCCATCACCATTAACCATAGCTTGTAAAATTAATTGTGATGCTTCTACTATGGTCATAAAATATCTTTGCATATCAGGATGAGTAACGGTTAATGGACCGCCATTGCGTATTTGTCTTTGAAATAATGGTACAACAGATCCTACAGATCCCAATACATTACCAAATCTAACAGTAATAAATTGCGTACTAACCCGAGAATCTAAATTTTGACAATATATTTCAGCAACCCTCTTCGTGGTTCCCATAATATTAGTTGGATTAACCGCTTTATCAGTAGAAATTAGAATAAATTTCAATACCCCAATAGCAACACTAGCTTCAGCGATAATTTGTGTGCCAATAATATTATTCTGCACTGCCACTCGAACCTGATCTTCTAGCATAGGTACATGTTTATATGCTGCGGCATGGAAGACAATTTCCGGATTAAATTGTTGAAAAACTCCATCAACAGCAACCCTATCAACTACATTTACCAGAGCTATTTCAAGTTCTGTTTCTGGGAAGGATTCTCTAAGTTCAAGTTCAATTTTATATAAATTATATTCAGAGTTATCTAATATAAGTAATTTATCTGGTTTTTGTGCCATTATTTGGCGGCATAATTCAGAGCCTATAGATCCGCCAGCTCCCGTCACCAATACTCGCTTGTGTATAATATTTGTATGAATTTTATCCCAAGTTATTCTAACCTGATCACGACCTAACAAATCTTCAATACTTACTTCACGTAATGCATTAACTTCGACTCGACCTTCGGCCAACATTTGTAAACTTGGCAAAGTACGAAAATCAATTTTGCTCTCTGCACAAAGCTCAACTATTCGACGCATAATTTCTGAACTAGCTGAAGGTATAGCTATAAAAATTAAATCTATTTTATATTTTTCTATTAATTTATGCAGATCTTGTACCAATCCAATAACAGGTACACCATGCAATTCAAGCCCTAATTTATTATGATTATCATCAACTAAACCAACAGGAAAAAATAAATCAGATCGCTTTAAATCACGAATTAATCCATCTCCAGCTTTTCCCGCCCCGATAATTAACACTCTTTTTATATGAGTTTTTGTTTTAGATTTATTGAAATTATCCCAAGCGAGTCTGGTAGCTAATCTGCCCCCACAAAGTAACATTACTAGAAATATACTATATAAAGGCAATATAGAACGGGGAATATTTAAAGATAATGATGTGAAAAATAATATTGGAATTACTAAGAACACAGAAAAAGAAACTGCTTGTATAATTCGTGAAACATCTTTAAGTGAAAAAAAACACCATAAACCTCGATATACTTTAAAATGATAATAACAAGCAATTTGCAAAACCGATAAAATGCTTATGGTCATAAGGCTAAATGTTGTTAGTAATTTTTCTGGAAGAAAATTTAAGTTAAATCTAAAACAAAAAGAAAGATACCAAGCAAATGGAATAGCTAACAAATCAAAAACCAATACAGGAAACTTTATATATATTTTTCTAATAAGCTGTTCTATTTTTTCCATAACTTAGCCTTTATATAATAGAGCCAAAATTGTAAGACCTGTGAAACAAATTAAATTTATTAATGAAATATTATCGCTTAAAAATAATGAAATAGGATCATCATTATCTCCATTTTTTATTGTCAATTGTGCAAAACGCCATAGACCCAGAGCAGGCAATGGTATTGTCCATATAAAATATGTAAATTTATCATACGCATAGATTGTATATAATAAATAACTAATGAAACAACCTGAAGCCGCAGATGCAATTAATACATCTAACATATAGGCATTATATTTCTGAAGTACCGCACGCTTACTAAACTTAGAACCTAAATGAAATTCTAGTCGTCTTTTACAAAGTGCAATAAATAAGCTTAAAAGAGTTGCCGTACATGTAAGCCACCAATTAAATGACAACCCTATTCCTATAGTACCTGCAAATATTCGTAACATAAACCCGCTAGCAATACATAATACATCTAAGAATATAACTTTCCGGCCCCAATGATTATAAAATAAATTAATCGCCAAATATAATAAGAGAATTATGATAAGTTTATTTGAAATAAAAAAAGCCAGGATAAAGCCTAAATATAAACAAATAACTAACATAGTTAAAGCCTGAAGAACTGATATTTCACCAGAAGCTAAAGGACGTTTAAATTTTTGCGGGTGGGATTTATCTTCTTCAATATCTTGCAAGTCATTATAAATATATACCGCTGATGCGACAAGACAAAATGCTAAGGCTGCAACTGTAGCTTTTAACCAATATCCAGAAGTACCTGCATAAATAACGCCAAAAAATACAAAAATGGCTTTTTGCCAATGTGAAAGTCTAAGCAATAAATAATATTTTTTTAGTACCGACATAAATTTCGCCTAATATTTTAAATATTCTAATAGACTTCAATTTTAATTATATTGGATTGTCGCTGTCTATATATTTATGTGGCAATGAAAAATGCTCACTAAGATGCTCGCCTAAAGCCTGAACACCATAACGCTCTGTAGCATGATGACCACAAGCAAAATAATTAATCCCTAATTCTTGAGCTTGATAATAAGTACGCTCAGAAATTTCACCACTTAGATAAGCATCAACACCTAACCGATGCGCATCAATAATATAATCTTCAGCAGCCCCGCTACACCAAGCAATTTTTTTAATAGGCCTATTATTACCTAATATATATAAAGGTGCACGATTTAATTTATTCTCAATCATTAAAGAAAGATCATTGGCTGAAAATTCTTTTTTCAATACACCGGTCCAAATTAGATTTGTTATACCATCTACTGAATACATTTTTATAAGTTCAACATCTAAAATTTTGGCAAGTATTGCGTTATTACCTAGAGTTAAATGACAATCAAGAGGTAAATGATAGGCATAAAGATTTATATTATTGACTAAAAGATGTTTTAAGCGATTGCGCTTAATTCCTGTAATAACCGCATCATCACCCTTCCAAAAAAGACCATGATGTACTATTAGTGCATCGGCATTATCTGCCACAGCTTTTCTTATAATTTCATCAGAAGCGGTTACTGCGGTACAAATTTTTTTAATTTTATCTATTCCCTCTACCTGTAAACCATTAGGTGCATAGTCGTTAAAGCTTTTACAATTAAGTAATTCTTTTAGGTAGTTATCTAATTCATCACGTGTGCAATTATTCATTTTTCTCATTACCGAGAAGAGGACCTTTTTACATCAGCCCCTAACATTGAAAATTTCTCTTCAATTCGTTCATATCCACGATCAACATGATAAATACGCTCAACACTAGTCTCTCCATCAGCAGCAAGACCTGCCAAAATAAGACTTGCAGATGCACGAAGATCGGTTGCCATAACTGGAGCACCAGTTAATTTTTCAATACCGGTAATCATTGCTGTATTACCATTTAGCTTAATTTGCGCACCCATGCGCTGTAATTCTTGTACATGCATGAAACGATTTTCAAAAATATTTTCTATTACCGATGAAGTACCTTCAGCCACTGCATTCATTGCCATAAATTGAGCTTGCATATCAGTAGGAAACGCAGGATATGGAGCAGTTGAAATATTAACTGCCTGGGGACGCTGACCATGCATATCAAGAGTTACCCAATCATCACCGATTGTAAGCATGGCTCCTGCTTCTTCAAATTTACAAAGCATTGATAGAAGATTATCAGGTTTTACACGCCTTACTGTAACCCGACCACGCGTCAATGCGCCCGCAGTTAGATAAGTTCCTGCCTCAATCCTATCAGGCATTACAGCATAAGAGCCACCTTTTAATTCAGTAACTCCTTCAACAATAATTGAATGTGTACCAGCCCCTGTAATTTTTGCCCCCATTTGAATTAG
>CAMDMN010000088.1 GCA_945901965.1 Legionella genomosp. 1
TGCTCTTTGGGCAATGAAATGGATAATTTTAGTGATTGCATGATCCCTCCAAAAACAACTACCTTTTATACTACCAATAGTAGTACATAAGGTAGATTTTATGATTGATATGGGAGTTTTCCAATAAAATGACTGAATTACTGTTCTTATTATAAACACAGAGATATAGAGATCATAAATCGTAGGCTGGTTAGCGCGCTAGCGATAACCGGGAAACACCATTAAAGATAACCCGGTTATCGCTGCCGCGCTAACCAGGCTACTATTGCTACTATCACACTACTAACTTACAAAAACTCTCAATTTCTCTTAAATTTTTTAATTTATAAAAATCTTGTAGTTGCGGCTCGGTCAGTGACTTCCCAAAATAATACCGCACCAAAGATTTAGATTGTAAAACTGCCTGATGTTCGCTTTCAAGAGTTGCCAATCCTTCTAAATGCGTAATAAAACAATCTATTTTTGTGCTATCTAATATTTCAATTTGAAGTTCTTGCGGTGAAAGTAATTTTTGATATAACCATGGCTTCCCACAACCTGCTCGTGCAATCATAAATGCATCACATCCTGTTATGTCATGAGCATTAGCTAGGGTATTAATACAGCTAAGTGAGCCATTTGCGATTACAGGTATTGCAACTGAAGCTTTAATTCGAGCTATTTGCTCTAAATTACAAAGAACATCATAACCATCCCGCCAGTTTCGACCATGCACAATAATTGCATCAACGCCCTCGCCCTCAAGAACTTTAACTAGTTGAATATCACGCTCATCACCAAAAATACGTATTTTAACCGTCAAAGGAATATTTATAGCGTGGCGCACTGCTTTAATTATCGTAGCAAGCTTGGTTAGATCTTCAAGCAAAGCGCTTCCCGCTCCTTTTTTACGGATTTTAGTTTTAGGACAACCGCAATTAATATCAATTAAATCAGCACCCATCCCCTCTAATTTAATAGCCGCCGCTGCCATAATTAACGGATCTGTTCCTGAAATCTGATAACTAAGTGTTTTTTCCTTAAGTCCTCGAAATAAGTAACGTGAATTAGCTTTATGTTTATGTAATATATCATGTGCTGAAACCATTTCAGAAACACAAAATGCTGGCGGGATAAATTGATAATATAATTGCCGAAAAGGCGCCGCGCTATAGCCTGCAAGAGGGCCTTGAATTAAGCGGTTAGCAAATTTCTTTTTGCCTATGTTAAATGGCTCATTTAAAAATGTATACATTTATAGAATATTTATAGTTGTTGTTCGTTTAAGCTTATGCCATATTATCGCATAGGACTTACGAAAGACATAAGTAACGTCATCCTGAACGAAGTGAAGGATCTCTCGAAATCGAAGGCCTGAGCTCTTTTTAGGAGATCCTTCACTTCGTTCAGGATGACGGAGTCTTGTTTTTCGTAAATCCTGGACCAATCTCTTCGTTAAAGACAATATTAGCGTTTTTCTTAAAGAGCTTAGGAGTCTTAAAATGGATAAAGAGTTTCTTAGCGCTGTAGATCTTCTAAAAATAGCTGCTCAACATGCTTATTGCGCTGAACATTTATTACAACAAAACGCCGAATTAATCATAGAAAATCAAATTAGCATAGACACACTTTTACCAATTTCAACTCTGATGCACCAAGCATTTGAGCTAACATTAAAAGCCTATTTACTCCATGAAAATCGTCAAATAGGGCAGTATAAAAATTTATTTGAATTAATCGAACTAAACTCAAATCTTGGTCTATCAGGCCATGAAATCCAACTTATCAATACCCTCTCCCGCAACCAAGCATATCGCAAAGGAATTGACTATAATCTTTGGAAAAACCGTGAGCAAGAACATGCTTTTTGCGCACAAATAATATCGTTATTTGCGCGGATACTAGAGCTCATGCCTTTAGAGTTACAATCTGATTATAATTAATTGTAACGATTAAGCACTGTTGGTGGGCACGCTATCGCTTTGCCCACCCTACGTTCACCGATTGTAACGATTAAACGGACGGCTTATCACCCATCTTAACTGCTATTCCCTGCTTAAATTGTCCCCAATCAAGGATCCGTGCTATTTTTTGTGAATTAGTTAAATAAATAACGCCAGATTTATCATTAACACCAATGGCAGGAAATAATAATAACTGATTTAACTGGGTTAAAAGGGTAAAACTATCCATACCCAAGGCATATAAACGATTATAACTATTTAGTTGCTCAGGCCAATTTCGACTACCAGTTTGATGACTGAAAACCCACGGTAAATCACAAAATATTATACCATCTAGATCTTTATCTTTCGTAGCATCAGCAACGCCTGAATAAACCGAAGATGTCGCATAAACAGGCACGTCACCTGCATAATAATATTTTAAAAGCGGCATAATTTCTCTGGCTTTTGAAGGATAAGCTACAAGAAAAATCACATCAAAATCTTGTCGCCGACTTGGGGTAGTTTGAAGGCCTATCAATTTTTTGAAAGCTTTACCGTTAGACTCACTATCAGATATTTTCAAAAAATTACGCATGCTTTTATTAAGATCATCATTTGAACCATAATGAAGCGCATCAATTATGTATCCACCATTAGCACCCCATTGATTAGCAAAGGCTAAACGCAGATCTTCACCCCAAGGTCCTTCGGGCACAATAACTAAGGCTTTTGAAAAACCATTTTTTCTTGCTTTAGTAGCTACCTGGCGTGCTTCACTAATTGGTGACAAACCAAATTGATAAGCATGAGGTGCCGGGGTTTTATCAACGTCATTTAATAACAAAGTCGGCACAGGATGATTAATTCCCGCGATTTTTGTTACATTTGCTTTATCAAGAGGCCCTACAACAAAATTTGCCCCCTCAGCCAATGCTTGGCTATATAAATCTTCAATCTTTGTGGCATTAGTATCATAAGAAAGTACTTTAGGAGCAACAGGCATACGTGCCTCCTTTAACGCCGCCAAAAAGCCATCTTTTATTGCTTCCCCAGGCCCCATTAATTGTCCTGTAAGTGGCAATAATAATGCTATTTGTTTCGGTTGCGAATAAAGATTTTCTCCGTTAAGTGATGAAGATAAAATAAAATTACCAGGGTGGCTCGGATAATGATCCTGCCAACGCTCAATTTGAGAAAGCATAGAAGCTGGATCTAAGTAATTTTTACGTGCAATTAACGCTAATTGCATCCATCCTTCTAATATAGAATCAGGAGTTGCCTCAAGAGCTATCGTACTAAGCTCAGCTACTGGCATTTTGGTTAAAATAAGCCATAATGCGCGCCGATTATTATCTTTTGAAATATCATCAGGTAAAATACTCTCAAGCTTAATTCGCTCAACCAAAGCCTCTTTACTATTTCCTATTTCTTGATAAGCAAGGGCAAGGATTTCATGATACTGGGCTTGATAATAAATTGGCTCGTTTTTTAAATCATCTATCTTAGAAAGTTTAAGAATCGCAAATTTTGGCTGCTCATTAATTAAATCTATTTTTGCTAATAATATTTTTTTTTCATTATTAAGATCTATCGGTAAATCGTTTAATTTTGATAAAATTGTAAGTGCATCATGCCACCTAGCTTCATAAATTAATCTTCCGGCGGCTGTTATAAGAAGAGATTGTTGCTCAACACCAGTTTGATTTTTTGCCAAGTCTAGGTATGCTTTAGCTGACATGGTATAAGGACTATTTAAGGGTTGATTTACATACTTTTGTACATCAGCTGCCGCAATATTGCTAAAGGGCACAAATAAGCATGCACAAAATAATAATAATGACTTTATTGAACGATAATTTATTAACATATTAGGCCTATATACCAAGATCTAATGCAAGAGGATAAACTATGACGGACAGATCAGCAACAACTGCAGGGATCCTTTACATAGTTGCCACCCCAATTGGCAATCGTGAAGATATAACTTTACGAGCTATAAGTACCTTACAATCTGTAGATTTTATTCTTGCAGAAGACACACGTCACTCAGGACAACTATTATCACATTTTAATATAAAAAAACCCTTAATCTCTTTACATGCACATAATGAGGCGAGTAAAAATGATCATATTATTGATCTCTTAAATAAAGGTCAATCTTGCGCTTTAATTAGTGATGCCGGTACCCCTTTAATAAGTGACCCTGGTTTTTTACTAGTCAGAGCTGCTCGTAATTTAAATATTGACGTTGTCCCAATTCCTGGGGCATCGGCACTAATTACAGCCTTATCTGCAGCAGGTGTTGCTGCTGATACCTTTACTTTTAGTGGTTTTTTACCAGCGAAACATTTAAATCGCGTAGAAAAACTTAAATCGCTTGCAAATATAAAACATACTCTTATATTTTATGAATCAACTCATAGGATTATTGAAAGTATCGAAGATATTGCTCTTGTTTTCGGAGAGGAATGTGAACTTTTATTAGCAAAAGAATTAACTAAAACCTTTGAAAAATTTATTTTAAGCTCTTGTAAAGATGTAAAAACGTGGCTATTAAGCGATATTAATCATTGCAAAGGCGAATTTGTCTTAATCATCCCGCCACAACAAGAAGAAGCTAAACCAGAAGAAGACACCCACGTTCTTAAAACTTTGCTCGCGGAATTACCATTAAAACAAGCGGTTAAAATTGCAACCACATTAACTGGCGGTAATAAAAACGAACTTTATAAATTAGCTTTGTCATTGCAATCGTAGGGTGGGCAAAGGAGTTTACGACGTGCCCACCAACAATGTGGAACTGGTGGGCACGCTATCGCTTTGCCCACCCTACTAATCTATAGTGTGCCCACCATAAGCTTTATCAAATAACCGCCGATACCCTGTCAGATATATCAGATCGCTCATTTCCAATAGCAGGAGCAGCAGGTAATTTTTTAGCAACTCCATGAACATATTCATAGCCAATATATACAGCTGTTAATACCAATGCTGCGGGCCAACTGGTTGCAAATGCTGATACTATAAAAAATGGCATTACTATATTTTTACCAAAGGAAAAGAAAAAGTCATTACGCGCTGTGTTGAAAAGCTCTTGGGCTTTGTCTTTTCTATCCGCACCTTTAGACTCCTCGTGCATTAAATGTAAGGCTGCCTCTCTATATTTACCATAAGTCCCTGCAGTAACATACATAGCAACTGCTATGGTACAACAAAAGAAACAAATTGCTGGTGTTGCAGGAGTTGCTAAAATAAAAGATGCCGTAAAACCGATGGTTAATATTGTGGCCGCTGCAGCGCTAAACATTAAACTTGCATTAGATTTTTGAAAATTACATTCAAGTAAAGCTAATTGCTCTTCTAATACTTCAATCTGTTTAGCATCTGTTCTGCATCTAATTATTTCTGCATTTAACTGAGATTTTTTTAAAAGATAATCTTTTTCAACTATACATCGTTGATACATTACTAATGAAAAATCAAAAATTAAAAATCCCACGGTAAGCCAATTAGCGGCGGCTGCTGAAATTTGTGAAATTCCTGGATAATTAGTTACGAAATTTACCGTTCCCCAAGCAATGTCATTTAACATTATAATATGACGCTTATCTACCTCATGAAAAAACCTAGTCTTCATATCTGTATTTGATTGCATGAATGTATGTTTAAGCACAAGACCTGTATTGATCATTAAACGCGTCGCAAAAAGACCTACGCTCAATATATTAAATATAGGAGCAGGAGAATTAAGAACCGCAACCATCCCATCAACATCAACAGGAGAACCTGATAATTTACTTAAGGTTTCAATCCACTTGATTTCTTCAGCAAAAAGAAGAAATTGTTTAAGCGTCAAACGACAAAAAGCATAATTAATTCGATTCAAATTTACATAACCTAACCAATTACGGATCTTTGTAGTATGAAATGGAGTGCTAGCTAAATCTTTAAGATCATCACTTATACTTTTATTTAAAGCTTTTAAAAAATTATCTTCATCTTTTGGAAGTTCTTGACCATCACAACGCTTTTTTAGATCATCAGATAATTTACTATATTTATTAGCCGCAATACTATTTCCATATGCTAAATAATAATTTTTCATCATTAAACAACAATAAAAACAATAGAACCAAAATTCTTCTCTATCTTCGCCATGTTTTTTAAGGGCTGTAAATAACTGATTAAATTCTTCTTCAATAAGCATTAAATTAGATGATAAAAACTCATATTGTTTTTGTGCCGCGATTTCTACAGTTCTAGTTGTATTGTCTCTGCCTATTGCAAAAAAAGCTTGCCTGTCAGTATTAAATGCATCATATGAAGCAACCATAATTTAATCCAAAATATTAAGACTAAGTATAGGGCAAAATTACATATACTAGATTAAATTTTAGATGATCGTCATCCCGAATGCAGTGATGGATCTCCATATCTAAACTCATTGCCACTTCAGGAAGTCCCTAACTGTGTTCGAGATGACCAAAATTTAAAATTAAATTTACTATAGTTAATTGAACAAATTATATATTTTGCCCAGAAAGTTTATACATTAACATAAATTTCTGACAACAAACAAGCTTTTATGTGTTTTATTTTTTCATATTGGGTAGAAAAGAGGGGTATTCGATCACTTACCGATACAAAAACTTGAGAAAATTTCCCCTAAAAGATCATCTGAGGTAAATTCTCCGGTAATTTCACATAGTGATTGATGAGCTAGGCGTAAATCTTCTGCTAATAACTCTCCTGCTCGCTGAGTAGTTAATTGATGTTGTCCTGCTAGTAATAATGTTTTTGCTTTATCTAATGCGTCTAAATGACGTCTTCTTGCTAAAAAAGTCCCTTCTTCAGGATGAAAGCCTACAATTTCTTTAATTTTTTCTTTTAATAAATTAATACCATCTCCAGATTTCGCTGAAATATAAATTGCATCATCATCATTTTTATCTAATTTTTGCAGTTTATCAATTTTATTAAAAACACGAATAATTGGGATATTTGCAGGTATTTTAGAGCTTAAATCAGGAGATAATTGATTTAAATTTTTATTATAATCACTAGCATCAATAATAAATAATAAACAATCAGCCTGACTTACCTCATGTAAAGCCCGTCTTATTCCTTCTTTTTCAACAGGATCATCACTATCTCTAAGGCCTGCTGTATCAATAAGATTTATAGGTAAATCATCTAATAAAACTTGCTCTCGCATAACATCACGAGTGGTCCCCGCGATATCCGTGACTATCGATACATCACGCTTCGCTAAATAATTAATTAAGGTTGATTTACCAACATTAGGAGAGCCTGCAATTACTACGGAAATCCCCTCGCGTAGCATAGCTCCTTGAGTTGCTGATTGTTTAATTTTTTCTAAATCATTTAAAATATTATAAAGCATTGTTGATACTTTATTATCATTTAAAAAATCTATTTCCTCTTCAGGAAAATCAATCGCTGCCTCAACATATAAACGTAAATTAATTAGATTTTCATTAAGATTGGTAATTTTTAGAGAAAATTCACCCTGCAAAGAGCGCATAGCTAGTCTTGCAGCATTTTCTGAGCTTGCTTGAATTAGATCAGCTATTGCTTCTGCTTGGGTTAAATCTATTTTATCATTTAAAAAAGCACGCTCGGAGAACTCTCCTGGACGCGCAAGACGTGCGCCTAATAAAACACAAGCCTTTAAAATTCTATCTAATACTACAGGAGACCCATGACCATGCAGTTCAATAACATCTTCGCCAGTAAAAGAATGAGGGCCTTTAAAATAAAGTAGTAGACCTTGATCTAATAACTCCGCTTCAGAATTATAAAATGAGCAATAATTAATGGTGCGTGGAGAAAAAGATTTAGATCCAATGATTTTTTGACCAATATTAGCAGCATCTTTGCCAGAGATACGAATAATAGCGATGCCACCACGCCCAGGAGCGGTAGCAGTCGCCACAATTGTATCATCGTTCATCTACTTCGCGATGGCTAATTTTGCAGGTTTATCTTCACTATATTTTCGTGTGATATACCATTGTTGCAGAATGGATAACGAGTTATTAACTATCCAATAAAGTACCAAACCTGATGGGAAATTCCAAAATA
>CAMDMN010000089.1 GCA_945901965.1 Legionella genomosp. 1
CATCTAAACTAATTTGGTCTTTTACATAAATTGTAATAGTAATAGCTACAAAATTTTTGTTTTGGCTAGTTTTAGAGACAATAGCTGAATCTTTAGTTTCGCAATAATGTTTGCGGGTAATATCAATCATCTCTTTAATAAAGATTTCATTATTTGGGCCAATTATTTTAATTTGGAAGTCACATGGGAAGTCCATTAAGCTATTTTTATCAGTCATGGTAATTCCTAATTAATTAAATTGGCCTATATATATCTTAACTTAAGAGTTTGCCCAACGTTTATACATTAGGTTTATAGAGTCCTTCATCCTAGTATATATTCCACCAATAGGTGCGTTTTCTAAGGCATATAGTGGTTGATTAACAATTATATCATTATCAAATTGAATAACTAATTCACCAACTTTATCGCCTTTTACTAATGGTCCTTGCAGATATTTTGGAACTTTGGTGCTCACTTTTAAGCGCTGATATTGTCCAGTAGGTATTGTTACAAACTGATCTTGATTTAAGCCCACGCTAATCTTAGTTAGCTGGCTCTTGTATAATGGAAGCTTAGTAATTTCAGCTCCTTTTTTATATAATGCATGAGATTCATAAAAACGAAAGCCATAGTTTAATAGTTTTTCACTATCATCAGCTCTAGCAGCTTCAGATGTAGAGCCTAATACTACAGCTAATAAGCGCATATTCTGACGCTTAGCTGATGAAACTAAACAGTATCCTGCTTCGTTAGTGTGGCCAGTTTTTAATCCATCAACACTACTATTACGCCATAATAAACGGTTGCGATTAGGTTGACGAATGCCATTATATTTAAACCATTTTTGTTTATACCAATCATAATATTCTGGGAAATCATTAATTATTGCTCGACCAAGTACACTTAAGTCACGTGCAGTGGTGTAATGATTTGGATTGGGTAGGCCAGTACTATCAGTGAAATTTGAGCTATTCATATTTAATAGTTTTGCTTGATGATTCATAATTTCTGCAAATCCATTTTCACTACCACCTAAATGCTCAGCCATGGCAACACAAGCGTCATTGCCAGAATCAACTATAATTCCTTTTAAGAGATCTTCAACAGACACGTTATCATCTACTTTAACAAACATACGTGAACCACCAATTTTCCAAGCTTCTTGGCTAATTCGTACAGCATCAGTTAAATGTAATTGTTGATTATGTAAAGCATGTGATATTACATAAAGAGTCATCATTTTGGTTAAACTTGCAGGAGGTAATTTTTCATCAATATTGTTTTCAACAATAATTTTGCCGCTATTTATATCAATAAGCATATACGCTTTAGCATTTATGGTTGGAGGAGTAGGTGTAATTAATGCGGTAGAAGCCGCGGCGTTTAATTGTGTTGGGGTTGGTGGTCTTGGGATATTTTTATTAGGTATAGGGCCTGCATAAAATATAGAGCATTTAAGCATTATACTGCTTAATAGAAAAAATTTTATAAAAAAAGCTTTATTCATGACGTTATTCCAATATTAAAACAATAGGATATTATCATAGCTTAAAAATTCTATAAATGGATTAGTTGTTCATTGATCGATAAACATTTAGAATGGAATGATTATCGCTTATTTTTTTAAAGAGGTGGCGTATGAAATATGTATTCGTGACTATTATAATAGTGTTATTAAGCGCTTGCCAAACAGGAAATATTTCTAGATCTTCTAATGATCACGGTAATCATAATTTATCTAAATCAAATAAAATTGAAAAAGATGGAGCACCAGCAGGACCACTTCCTACCAAATTCAAAGATCAAAAGCCAGTTTATGAGCCAATGAGTCGCTATGGTAATCCTGATGTTTATAAAGTTGAGGGCAAAACTTATAAAGTTTTGACGTCATCTAGTAAATATCGCGCGCGTGGTCTTGCTTCTTGGTATGGAACTAAATTTCATGCTAAACGTACATCAAGTGGCGAACATTATGATATGTATGCCTTAACTGCCGCTCATAAAACATTGCCACTTCCTACTTATGTACGAGTTAAAAACTTAAATAATGGCAGAGTAGCAATCGTTAAAGTTAATGATAGAGGACCTTTTCATAGCAATAGGATAATAGATTTGTCTTATGGTGCTGCGGTAAAATTAGGTTTATTACCAAAAGGTACAGCATTTGTTGAAATTGAAGCTTTATCAGTTGTTGCTAAAGGGCAGGAGCATGTAGCCCAATATTATATTCAAGCAGGCGCCTTTAGCTCGCAAAAATTAGCAGAAGCGTTAAAGAAAAAATTAGTAAAATTATCTTCAGCCAAGGTAAATATTGAAAAATATAAAGGCCGATATATTGTAAAGACAGGTCCTTTTGCTAGCAAAAGAACAGTTGATAATTTAAAAATTACTTTAGCTAGGAATGGGGTAAAAGGTGCCTTTATAGTTTTAAGGTAATTGATCTCTAATTAATCATCAACCGCAGATACAATTACTCTAGTTCCTTTTCCGCCATCTTCTGGAAGATTAATAAATTCTTCATTTAACCAACGCGCATCCTCAACAAAAATACGAACACAACCATGACTTGCCCTATATCCAGGAACTGTATCGCTGCCATGTAAGGCAAAGCCACGATAAAAATGCATGCAATATGGCATTTCAGCTCCACCATTTTCACCATCAGATCTGATTGGGAAGGCTGTAGAAATACAGTTAATATCTTGTTTTCTAATTACTCTAAATGAGCCAGAAGGAGTTGTGCATGTGCCATCTATACCTTTGCAATGGCCTGATCCTGAAGAAAGTGGTCCCCACCATAAAAGCTCGCCATTTTCATCATAAGCACCCCAGGCAAGTTGTTTTTGACTGACATAAATTGTTTTCTCACCAGTTGTATCAATGTAGCGAGGAAATGGTGAAACATCATATATAGTTAATCTATCAATGTTTTTTGGAATTGCAATTGTCATTCCAGGACGTAATGTAATATTCATACGATTTACTCGTCGGATTATGTCTTGTTCTTCAGCATTAGAAAATAAGCTTTCCCAACTGTCAGACGCTTTAGTTTTAATACAATAATAATCTGGTGATTTACATAAACTCTCACCAAATCTTATTCCAGCCCAAGTTTCATGCATGATTAGCAAGGAAAATATAATTAAAATGACTCTCGCTAAATTCATCATAGCCGCTCCATTTAACTGTATTGCTACTATTGTTAACGGCAAATTATAAAAAAACTTAAATTTTAGTGGATGGACATCTTGATGGGTGTGATTAAAAGAGCGGTTTTGTAGAAAACACGTCATTCTTAGCGAGTTTTTTTGCGCGAAGAATTCCTGGATGTGGAATGATTCTGAATTAAATGATTGGCTCTTCTGCCACCGTCAGTAGATCCTTCGCGCAAAAAGACGTCACTCAGGATGACGTATTCCGAAAAAAACGCAGTTTTAATCGCACCTCATCTTAATGTATAATTAGATTTATAATATTAATGGTAGCTGTTTTTAGAGCCCTAAACTTATTTTCAGGGTATAATTAGAGTTTTTAACAAATTTGGATTTATTTATGAGTTGGCTAAAAAAATTATTACCTTCAAGAGTTAGAACTGAAACCACCCAGAAAAAGGGCGTGCCTGAAGGGGTTTGGGTTAAATGTGTTTCTTGTTCTGAGGTTCTTTATCGCTCTGAGCTTGAGAAAAACTTATCTGTCTGTCCTAAATGCAATCATCACCATAGGATAACAGCCAGGGTTAGATTAGGGCAATTTTTAGATGAGCTTGGACAAGATGAAATTGCTGCAGAATTAGAGCCAATTGATCGTTTAAAATTTCGTGACTCAAAAAAATATAAAGATAGAATTCATCAAGCTCAAAAATCAACTGGTGAGAAAGAAGCCTTAATAGTTTTAAAAGGTACATTAAAAGAGCTTCCAGTAGTTGCTAGTGCCTTTGAATTTAATTTCATGGGTGGTTCTATGGGGGCTACAGTTGGTGAAAAATTCGTGCGAGGTGTAAATCTTGCCATTAGTGAACGTCGAGCTTTTATTTGTTTTACTGCAAGTGGTGGGGCTCGTATGCAAGAAGGTTTATTTTCTCTGATGCAAATGGCTAAAACATCCGCAGCAATTTCAAAATTTTCAGATACAGGCTTACCTTTTATTGTGGTATTAACTGATCCTACTATGGGTGGAGTTTCAGCGAGTTTTGCAAGCTTAGGTGATGTAATTATTGCAGAGCCTAATGCATTAATTGGTTTTGCGGGTCCTCGAGTAATTGAACAAACAGTTAGACAAACTCTACCTGAAGGTTTCCAGCGTAGTGAATTCTTACTAGAGCATGGACATATAGATATGATAGTAGAACGCGATGCATTGAGGGATACTATTGCTGAGATTATTGCTAAGCTTACAAGACGATCAAGTTTAAGTTAATATGAATTTTTCGGATTTTAGTGTAGATGATTGGCTATTTTATCTAGAAAATTCTCATGCACAAGAGATTCAATTAGGCTTAACGCGTATGAGAGAGGTCGCTGCTCGTTTAGATCTTTTAAAAATTGATGCTAAAATTATTACAGTTGCTGGTACTAATGGTAAGGGCTCAACTGTAGCCGCATTAAGCTCTATATATTTAGCTGCGGGTTTTAAAGTAGCTAGATATACCTCACCGCACTTAAAAGTATTTAATGAACGGATTGCGGTTAATAATGAGTCTATATCAAATGAAGATTTATGTAAGGCTTTTATTAAAATTGAGCAAATTCGAGAAAACGTAAAACTTACTTATTTTGAATTTTCTACCTTAGCAGCATTATGGTATTTTAAAAATAATTCGCCAGATGTAATCATTCTTGAAGTTGGTCTAGGTGGAAGGTTAGATGCAACTAATATTATAGATGCAAATTTAGCTATAATTACAACCATTCATTTTGATCATCAAGAATATTTAGGTAATACCATAGAAGAAATAGCCTATGAAAAGGCTGGAATTATAAAAAACAACAAAATATGTGTTTATGGAGATTATGACACTCCTTTGTCTATTATTAATCAAGCACATCTATTAAATGCAAAACTTTATTGTCTTGGTCTAAATTATTCTTTTAATAAAAAAGAAGATACTCTAGAAATTTATGATACAACAGGTGAAAAGTTTAATTTTTCAACTCCTAAAATAAATACTAAATCTGCAGCTGCTGCTCTAATTGCATGTAATTTATTGCAATCATGCTTACCTGTAAATTCAATGCAAATAAATGAAGGAATGAAAAATATCTCGATTTATGGTAGACTACAGGTACAAGGCGATAAGGTGAAGACGGTTCTTGATGTTTCACATAACCCTCAAGCAGTCTTATTACTAAGAGATTTTATTAAAGAATTAAAACCTGCGGGAAGGGTGCATGCAGTTTTTTCTGGATTAAAAGATAAAGATCTTTGTGGACTAATAAATCCTTTAAAATCTTTAGTTAATTTTTGGTATCCCGCAGTTTTAAGTGGTAAAAGAGCTTCATCTCAGTCATTATTGTTGAGCGCTTTTAAGAAAGAAAACTGTTCGGTATTAAGCTTTTATAGCAATCCAACAAAAGCATATTTTGCAGCATTGAAAGCTGCTAATGATGGTGATTTAATTGTAGTTTATGGTTCTTTTTTTATGGTAAGTGCAATTATTAATCTTAAGGAATTACAATGATGAAAATGGTACTAGACGAACGTGTAAAGCATAGGATTATGGGGTTGGTCGTGCTAATTTCAGTAGCAGCTATATTTATTCCTGCATTAGTAAAAAAATCAAACCATTATTTAGAGGAAAGTGTTAATATTTCAATAAGGCTACCAGGAAAGCCTTCTGCACCTAAGATTGCTGCTATTAATGAAAAAGAGCTCTTTAAATTAGTAAAACCTGAAATAGTATCTATGCCTAAAGTAGCAGCGCCTGCTGTTACTAATCAAATTGCAAAAGCTCTGCCAATTATTACAAAATCTGTGTTACCTAAAGCACCTATAATTAATATAGCTAATAGAGAACCTATAATTAATAAGGAACCTATAGTTAATATAGCTAATAAAGAACCTGTAGTTATTAAAGAACTTATAGTTAATAATGATAATAAACTTAGAAAAGTTAATCTTATAGCAGAGCAATCAACAAATGCCGCGGCAGTTGTAGTTGCTACAGATAATACTCCACATGTATCTCCTAAAAAAATAGTTAAAGACTTTGCGGTTAAAAAGGAAATATACGCTGTGCAATTAGGTACTTTTATACAACAAGACAATGCTAAGTCTTTAGTTACAAAATTACGTTCTAAGGGATATATTGCATCGTTTGATAAGTTTATCGGCGGTAAAAATGTTGAATATTATAAAGTTACTGTTGGACAATTAGATCAAAAAAATGAGGCTATTAATTTAAAGAATAAATTAGCTCTCAGTATGCAAATAGAAGGTATTGTAGTTAAGAAGGGAGTTAGCTAAATATGTCTTTACTATGGGTTGATTACGCAATTATTGGGATAATTGGCTTATCGGTTGTAACCGGTTTATTTCGTGGTTTTATAAAAGAACTGATGGCATTATGTGTATGGTGTTTAGCTATATGGTTAGCATTTCACTATTCATCATCTCTTGATCCTTGGTTAATGCATTATATTCAAGATAAAACTACTCGTACTGCCGTTGCATTTATTGGGATACTTATTGTAACTATTATTATTGGCGGACTTTTTAACGCTTTTCTTAGCTTTATTTTACGAAGATCAGGGCTATCTGGTACTGATAGAATATTAGGAATGGGCTTTGGATGTTTACGAGGCGTATTTTTAGTAGCATTTATAATGTTAATTTTTAAAATGACAGCGATACCATATGAAGATTATGTAGGCAAATCTCGCCTTTATGCTAAATTCAATCCAATTGTAGATTGGATATCAGGTTATATGCCACAAGTTTTTGCTAAGGCGAGTGCATTTAATATAAAAAATAATGATATGCAGTTTGATACTGATGATATAAATCCTAGTGGTTAGAGACAGTCAACTAACCTAGTTAAGTAGCCTGGTTGCTTGCAACCAGGATTACAATCTAAAAACTATAATGTTTAAGGCTTAATTTGACATACGATGCCTTTACCCTAAATATTATTAGATATTTAATATATCTATATGTATAGTTATATATGTCAGGAAGATTTATTAACTTTTTAAGGAATTTATTATGAATTTATTAAATTTAATTTTGCTCATTATTATTACAGGATTTGTTCTGGGCTTGATTAATGTATATATTCCCATGGCTCCTATGATTAAAAGCTTGCTAAATATGCTTGTGTTTGTTTTGCTCTTAATTTATGTACTACAGTATTTTGATATTATTAAATCAATTTTGCCTTTTCCTGCTAAATTAAATATTGTTAAAGGAACTTAGATTTAACGCTTAATAACAGGCGACCTAGAATAAATTTAAGTCGCCTATTTTTTTTATAAAAGGACCATATTAAATTACAAATTGGTTAGGTTGATCTGGTTCTAATCCAGAATCATTAAATTGTTTCCCTAATAATTTAGCATAGCTTGCTTTAAATTCTTCCATCACATCGCTACCTTCTTCTTTTGTTGTTGCTGCCAATGCGGTTGGTACTTCAGGTAATGATTCAGCTGCTATATGTAACTCTGGAATTTCAAATGCAATCTCTTGCGTTCTCGCCACTACATCACCACCCACTTCAGCGCGCTGAATAGCACCTTTTGATACCAGTAAAGCTTTAGCGGCTTCTTTATATGCTATTTTTGGACTATCAAGGTGATCATTTATAAAGTCAAATAATATTTGCCAGTCGTATTTAATAAAATGTAATTTAACATTACTTGGTAAATCCTCTGGGTTGGTTAAAAAATGGGATTTAATTCCGGGAATTATTTTATTATGTTGATCATCATCAATAAAATAAAAATCCACGATAG
>CAMDMN010000090.1 GCA_945901965.1 Legionella genomosp. 1
CTGCTCCAAGCAAACTATCATAAGTTCCAGTATCAAGCCATGCAAAACCACGCCCTAATAACTCAACATGCAGGTTTCCTTGCTCTAAATAAGATTGGTTCACACAAGTAATTTCTAATTCCCCTCGCAGAGAAGGCTTCACTTGCTTCGCAATTTCAATAACTTGGTTATCATAAAAATACAATCCTGTAACTGCATAATTAGATTTAGGGAACGCTGGTTTTTCTTCAATGGAAATCGCTTGCATTTTTTCATTGAAAGCAACTACTCCAAAACGTTCCGGATCTTTCACTGGATAACCAAAAATTGTAGCCCCATCTTGTCGAGCAGCAATTTCTAATAGTTTAGGCCGGAATCCTTGACCATAAAAAATATTATCGCCTAATACTAAACAAACACTATCGCTACCAATAAATTCCTCACCAATAATAAATGCCTGAGCTAACCCATCTGGATTAGGTTGAATAGCATAAGTTAAATTAATGCCAAATTGCTCGCCATCACCTAATAATCTTTGATAGGCACTTAAATCTTCCAAGGTAGTAATAATAAGAATATCTCTTATCTCGGAGAGCATTAGTACAGATAATGGATAATAAATCATAGGTTTATCATAGATGGGGAGTAGTTGTTTTGACACCCCTTTAGTAAGTGGATATAAGCGAGTACCAGAACCACCGGCAAGAATAATTCCCTTCATACAAAAGTTCCCAAATTAACAATATTAAATCTATCATTCAAAGATAGTAGCTGATTATACCAAGATTGATTTTCGAGAGACCACTCAACCGTCTTTCTCATGCCAGATTCAAGTGTCTCTTGCGGCTTCCAACCAATCTCTGTATGAATTTTACTAGCATCAATCGCATAGCGCTTATCATGTCCAGGACGGTCATCAACATAAGTGATTAAATCATAATAACTTATAACGCCATCTGGCTTAATTGGAGCTAGATCCTCAAGCAAACCACAAATTACTTTCACTACATCAATATTTTGCTTTTCATTATGTCCGCCAATATTGTAGGTTTCTCCGACAGATCCTTTTATCACAACCATATACAACGCACGCACATGATCATCTACATATAACCAATCACGAACTTGAAGACCATTACCATATACAGGTATTGGTTTACCAGCTAAAGCTTTTTGAATGACACAAGGAATTAACTTTTCAGGAAATTGATAAGGTCCATAATTATTAGAACAATTAGTTATTAACACTGGTAAACCATAAGTTCTATGCCAGGCACGAACTAAATGATCAGAACTTGCCTTACTGGCTGAATAAGGTGAACTTGGAGCATAAGATGATGTTTCCTTAAAACCATCGTCATTCACTTCTAGATCACCATACACTTCATCAGTCGAAACATGATGAAAACGAAAAGCTTCTTTACGTTCTTTTGGAAGCGACATCCAATAATGACGAGATGCCTCAAGAAGTACATGAGTTCCAACGATATTTGTTTGAATAAATGCCGCTGAATGATTAATAGATCGATCAACATGGCTTTCAGCAGCAAGATGCATAACCACATCTGGCTGATAGGTATTAAAAATTTGTTGAATTGCCATAGATGAGCAAATATCTACCTGCTCAAAAAAATAATTATTATGTTTAACGAAACTGCCTAATGATGCTAAATTTCCTGCATATGTTAATTTATCAACATTAATAATGGTGTTGTCAGTATTACCAAGAATATAACGAATAAGTGCTGAGCCAATAAATCCAGCACCACCTGTTACCAATATTTTCATAGACAACACTCCATAATCTTTAGCTACGTCCATTTTATATCAAAATTAATTGCGTGCCGCAAAATATAATTACACACAAAATTAGTTTATTTAATTAATCAAAATAAAATTTATATTACTGGTGCCTCTATCTGTGAAGTTAATACCTCATTTAAAGCAACCGCAACCATCTCCTGCTCCGCAAAAGTCAAATAAGGGTGCATAGGAATACTAATTACGCTACGTGCCGCAGCTTCAGTATTCGGGAAAGATTGCGCCTCAGGATATAACTTTTTAAATATCGGTTGCTCATGTAAACCTAATGGGTAATGAACTGCTGTAGGTATTTTAAGTTCTTGTAATTTTTGTTGCACTTCTTCACGATTTGCAACCTCAATTGTATATTGTGCAAATACACTCGTATTAAAGTCTTTAATCTTTTGCTTCTTAATAAATCCAGGGAGTAATTGCTGATATCTTGCAGCCACTTGATGTCTAAGCTCTACTTCTTCATTAAAAATTGCTAATTTTTCTAATAAAATTGCAGCTTGTAAGGTATCCATCCGACCATTTATACCTAAGCTTGTATGGTAATATCGCTTTGATTGGCCATGAGTTCTAATCTCTTGCATGCGTTTATTAAGCTCTGCATCATTAGTAAAACATGCGCCACCATCGCCAAAACAGCCAAGTGGTTTTGATGGGAAGAAGCTTGTGCATCCTATGGTTGTTAAACCACAAGATTTATTGCCCTTATATGTTGCCCCAAAACTTTGGGCCGCATCTTCGATAACTGGTAAATTATATTTTTTAGCTATTGCATTAATTTCATCAAAATCAGCGCATTGTCCATATAAGCTCACTGGCATTATTGCTTTGGTTTTTGGAGTAATAGCAGCTTCAATAAGATTTGCATCAATATTATAAGTATCCTTATCAATATCAACAAATACAGGTTTTGCACCTAATAAAGATATAACCTCAGCAGTTGCAAAAAAACTAAATGGTGTGGTAATGACCTCATCACCATGGCCAACATCCAGCGCCATTAATGCAATTAAAAGTGCATCGGTGCCACTTGATACTGCAAGCGCATGGTCTACATTAACAAATTTAGCCAATTCACGCTCAAGCTCATCAATTTCAGGTCCCATGATAAAAGCGCCATGATTTAAAACCTCTTTAAATCTTGCAAAAATACGGCTTTCAATACGGTTTGTCTGTGTTTTTAAATCAATAAATTGCATAGTTAATTCCTATCTTGTAACAAATTATTTGCATATTTTATCATATCTTTATGATTATGGTGTCATTATATACCAAACTAAATAAATTAAATGTATACTGCTCGAATGAAAAAGATTAGGAATTTTGCATGACCTTAAAGGCCATGTATAACAATATTGCTGAAAAATATGATACCGCTAATCAATTTGGATCTATTAGCGAGAGTCATAAAGTTGCAATTGATCAAATAAAAAACGCTAAATTAGGACTTAAGCCCCATTATAAAGTCCTTGATTTTGGTGTTGGTGATGGTGCTTTTCTTAAAACACTTATGCATTCTATGCCAACTGCAGAATATACTGGCATCGATGTGTCCAAGGAAATGTTAAAACGTGCGCATGAGGCACTTCCATTAACAACCATTGAAGCATCTGCTGCTGATGCCAGCCACTATTTGCCACATCATAGCCAGGATTTAGTCCTTGCTCATTTTATCAATGCTTATATTCCAATCGACACTCTTTTTAATCAAGCAAAGCTATTAACTCGCGCTAATGGATATTTCTCATTAATTACTACAACTTATGATTCATTTCCCATGGCTCAACAGCAATTAGCAGATTTTATTTCACAAGAATCTATTTTAAGTAGAATAGTTGGGCATTACTATAAAGCTATTGTAAAAAACACGACTGTTGCTGCTAGTGAAGATGATCTTAAACATGCGTTTGCCGATCACGAATTTGAAATTCTAGAACACCAAAGACTATATATTCCAATTACTTTAAATAATATTGATGAATTAGCCCTATTTGGGATTGAAGGCACTTGGTTTTTAAATACTTTATCGATACGAATGTTGCCTAAAAATTTCTTAATTCAACGATTAAAAGTTTTATTTAATAAAATTTTTACTTTCCCTTATCATGATACTCATATAATTGATGTGGTTCTTGCGCGGAAATAAAGGTGGGTTTTTTAATTTTATGCCCTGATTGAAATTAACCACACTACAATAAATGGTCTACTAAAGGAATAACTTAATAAAATTAGTAAGACATCGATTCAAACTCCCCATGACAAATTATTTAGAGCATCGATGCATCACCCAGAGGTCGCTCGTGATTTTCTAACGACACATTTACCTGCTGATATTGCAAACAAAATTAATTTCAAATCAATTGAAATTTGTCCAAATACATTTGATGTAAACACTATTCCAGAGAATTTATTAACATCACGCATGTGGTCAGGTACAATGGAATTTCTCATGAGGCATCGCTTCAGGCAGCATATAGGGCAAGAACTTGAAAAGATAGCTCAAAATATTAATCTTCTAATGTTGGAAGAAAAAAGTCAATTTGTGCTACAATTACCATCATATATCATGGCAGTTGATGAAGAGCACCGCAATATTTCTGAATTAACAAACATCATCCATGATAAATTATCCCCAAATGTGGAAAAAGAATTAATGAGTCTAGCTGAAATATTAAGAGAAGAGGGTGAGCTTCAGGGTAAACTTAAAAAAAGTATTGAAATTGCAAAAAAAATGCTTTCTGATGGAGTTGAGCCAGTATTTATTGCAAAATATACAGAGTTATCTATAGATAAGATTAAAGAAATTAAAAAAGATAACAAATAGGTCTTTATCCATTAACAAATATAAAGCTTGATAAAGATTTTTTTTAACATACTTTCGAGCTGACTAAAAAATTGTGGGATACGGGCATCGCTGTTACCCTTATAAATAACCCGCAGGGATCTGAATAATATTCTTTGTTAACCACTCTATTCTATCTGCTTGATTAATTACAATTCCAAACGGTAGATTATGCTCTTGAATGAACTCAGTCATCGAACGTAACTGACGCGATAAAATTGTTGAACCGTATTTAATTTCAATAGGCAAAATACCAAAATTACCTTCCAAGACTAAATCAATTTCAGCCCCACTATGAGTGCGATAATAATATGCTTGGGCTTGCACTCTTACGTCTTGTAAACCTTTTAAAATTTCCTCAATAACAAATGCCTCGAAAGAAAACCCAGCGATTAAACTTGATTGTAGTTGCTTCAAATTTCCAATACGTAAAAGATGATGCAATAAACCAGTATCGCGAATATGACCGCGTGGCATTTTCACAATACGTTTTGTGACGTTATGTTCAAAACTAGGCATGGAGCGCCAAATAAATGTCCCATTGGCAATATCAAGATAATCTGTAACCGTTGGCTCCGTAACACCAATGGACCGACCAATATCAGATTTATTCAAAGTTTTACTGGAGAGTTCGCCTAATATTGTTATAAATCTTCGAAAAGCAACTTTATCTAACTTAGGAAAGATTCTTGCTATATCACGATTCACATAAGTGGTTTCATAATTAAGCATCCATTCTTGATAATAACTATCATCATGCATATCACATGGCTCAGGATAGCCTCCTTTAAACCAAACCTCCTGTATTTGATCAAAACTTAATGGCTTGGATTTTATTTTAAAGCTTTCTTGAGTTAGTGTATGTTTAAACTGTTGATAAAAATCACTTATTGGTGCTTGAAATAACTCATTAGCCTTAAGAGTACCCAATTCGATAATTGCTATACGCCCTGCTAAACTTTCTGAAACATTAGATAATAACTCAGTACTACTTGAACCAGTTATAATAAACCGACCTTTTTTATCACGTTGCTCATCAATTGCACCTCTTAGGACAGAAAATAATTCGGGATAAATCTGGGCCTCGTCAAAAATAATATTAGATGGTGTTTGTTTCAAGAAAAACTCTGGATCTCTTGTTACTCGGTCAAAATCACTAGGCTTTTCGAGATCTATATATGTAAAGTTAGGTCCTACAGTCTTAGCTAGAGTAGTCTTCCCAACCTGCCTTGCTCCAATAATAGCTACAGCAGGAAACTTATCCATGATATCTAGAAGGTGGGAAGTTATATTACGTTGGTAAGTAGCAGACATGCATTAACCTGTAAATTTGAAAGGATAGGTTTCAATTATACAGGTTAAAGTACTAAAATAAAACTATCAAAGCCCTAAATTATCTCGCTTAAATATCCTATCAGCACGATAACTAGAACGAACCAAAGGCCCTGATGCCACTTCGAAAAAGCCTTTTTCTAAACCGATATTGCGTAAATTTGCGAAAGTTTCTGGGGTTACGTAGCGCTCTACTGGTAAATGATTTTTGGTTGGTTGTAAATATTGGCCTAATGTTAAAATATCAACATTTTGGGCACGAAGATCGTCCATTGTCTTTATAATTTCTTCATCAGTTTCACCAAGACCTAGCATCAAGCTTGTTTTGGTTAATATATCTTTTCTGTATTTTTTTGCATAAGCTAATACGTTTAACGTTTGCCAATAGCCGGCGCGATTATCCCTAACGTGATGAGTTAGTCGTTCAACTGTTTCTACATTTTGAGCAAAAACATCCAAACCTGAGTCTAATAATAACGCTATATCACGCTCTATCCCTTGAAAATCCGGGGTTAATGCTTCTATTTTAGTTTTAGGACTTAATTCTTTAATTGCAATAATTGCATCAGCATAATGTTTAGCTCCGCCATCGGGGAGATCGTCTCTGTCAACTGAAGTTAATACTACGTAGTCAAGGTTCATTAAAGCCACGGTTTTTGCGGTATTTAGAGGCTCATCTTTATCTAGGAAACCATGTGGATTACCAGTATCAACTGAGCAAAAGCGACATGCTCTGGTGCATACTGCTCCCATTAACATTATAGTAGCAGTGCCATGTGACCAACATTCTGCAATATTAGGGCATTTAGCCTCTTCACAGACAGTGGCAAGCCGATGCTTTTTTACTTGCTCTTTAACTTCGGTATATTTAGGTGTTGTTTGATTAACGATACGTAACCATTTTGGTTTAGGAATACGCTCATGTTGACTAGATTTTGCCTTAACCCCATCTTTGATGGCCACAACACCATCAGTGGTTTTATATTTTTTACCACTTTCAATGACAACTGGAATGTCTTTTAATTTACTCATTGTAATACCATGTGATGAAGCATTTAGTTTAATGCTGCTGATCGCGTTTTAGTTATTATATCAGAAGATAATTTGTATATATATTAAGATATTTGTAACTAACAATAATACCTAGATTATCTATTTTTACAATTCGTTAAATTTTTTCCTTAAACTCGAAAAATTGTGCAAATCATCCAGCGCACACCCTGTTTTACACAAGAAATAATTTCAAATCTGTGTAATAATATAATTATAATGAGTGAATTCATCGAAGAAGGAGATAGCGGATTTCTTCTTTATCGTGGAGATAATTTCCCCTTCCATGATCCAATTAGCGTAATTAATTATAAAGATTTTCTACAAAAATCTTAATCATCTTATCCCAGGCTTCATCCCCAAAGCCAAAGGCAATTCATCCGCCATCGCAGTCCCTATATTTTTTGACAAACGCTCAAGGATACTGGTCTCATGGGTATAATTAACAATACGATCGATTTTAATTACATCGCGCGCTAATTGTCCGCTACTGGCAAAGCCGTCAATTAAGCCGCGCTCTTTTGCTTGCTTACCGGTCCAAAATAACCCTGAGAATGTATCTTCATCAATATGAAGTCTATCACCACGGCCAATTTTTACTTGTTCAATAAATTGATTATGTATCGTATCTAACATGATTTTTAAGTTTTTCTCTTGGGATTGATCAACAGGTGAAAATTGATCCATAAACCCTTTATTAACTCCTGCGGTATACAAGCGTCTTGATACACCAAGCTTTTGCAAAGTATCAACAAAGCCAAAACCATTATAAAGCACGCCAATTGAACCCACTACACTTGCAGGATTTGCATATATTTCGTCGGCTGCTGCCGCCACATAGTACGCCGCTGATGCGCACATATCGACACATACTGCATAAATTTTAATATCAGCATGCTTTTGGCGGTA
>CAMDMN010000091.1 GCA_945901965.1 Legionella genomosp. 1
ACAAGACCGAGATGATCCAGCGATTTTGTTGTGTAATCTGCTACGTTCACTTTTATTCCACCAAAAGTGAGTAATAGATCAAAATATGGGATCCGTGTCAACTCTTTTTTACAGAGTAATTCAAAAAATTAGGTGCGGAATGAGGGATACATTTGCAAATGCTCCTACCATAAATAAACCAAGAATTTCAATATAAAAAGAAAGGCTAGTTGTTAGGGGTTAATTCCATCTGGCGCTGGTTTATCAGTATGGCTCGCTATAACCCTTATGCAGCATGGCTTATAGAGCCAGCATTGATGGTTTCATCGTCTAACAGTAATTTCGCAACCTCATGAATATTAATAATTTTTTCTGATTTGCAAAATGTAAATGTCCCAAGCATATTAAAATGCTGCCAAGCGACAGGTGATAATCGTTTAATTTCATTGTATAAGGCCTCGTCACCACGCTGCCTAGCCTTGTTCTAAAGACAATTCTTTCATCATAAACACACTATCTAACTCATCTCCTGTTGAAAGTTTAAATACAGTGTTATCTTCGCCATGATAGCCCATATGATGATAGAATGAAACTGAATTTATCGTCGAATATAATGTCAACTCTCCAATATCTTTAATCTGTGCAATAGCTTCAATCTTTTTTATCAGAATAGCTCCAATGCCTTTACCCGCCATGTGAGGCTTTATATACAAACTTTCAATACTCTTTTTTTCAACGTTCAATATGCCAAAACCTAATATTTCATCGCCTTCTTCTGCAACGATAACTAATTTATTGGGCTGGTTGTTTTTGTATTCATCCGGCGTTTTCAATTTTATCCAAGATGTGATTGCAGACTTTGAATAAACAGCAGCACAATAATGTTTAATTGATGCAATGTGCAAATTATAAATTACATGACAATCTTCATCTTTGGCGTACCGTACAATCATCATAATCGCCTAATTGCTATTCAATTATAAATAACACCCATTGGTAAGAATTGTCCATTACGTCTAAAATGTTCGTTTTAGAATGAAGCAATATCATGTCCAGTTTATTTAGTTTGAAAAAGTTGGGGGATGAGGCTGCAGCAATGCAGCCTTATTTCCTAGTAATTCACATGTTTTTCAAAGATTTATTTAATTCTTCTAATGATATTTTTGCCATTGCAGCATAGGGATCATTATTTGTCATAATCGCTGAGACGTACTTATTTTTTTTGGATTCTATATATGCCTTGATTACTTTAATTGATTCAGGTTCAAATGTATTTATTCGGATATTAGTTATTCCAAAAAACATGTCGTCTAAATCACTTCGATTGGCGATCTTTAAGTTTTTAACAATGATCGGCATATAAATTTGCTGTAATTGCTGAGATTTATTGGCCATATCCAAACGAAGTCCTAGAGCCATTCTTCCCTCAGTTTTAGAAATTTGGTCATCAATTTTGCTACGCATTCCCAATATTTTTTGTGCATTATTTATGTCAATATAACCACGCACGATTTTATCAATATCAATGGAACGCAATGGCTTTTGAAGTTGCTCATCATAAAACGAGTTGAGATTTTCCTTCTCTTGTGAACTTATGAAGTCTTTTTTGTTTTGATAGTTAGTTTGAAGAGCTTGAATAACTTTGGATTTAACTTCATTGCTCTTAGTTTTATTATAAATATCTAGCAGCTTACTAATCGTATTTTGTTCTTCAACGATAGCGAGACGGTCAAGAAAAATTCCACGTTTGACATCAACTACAGATTCATTCTCGGCAAACTCCCATTCTTTTGCTAAATGTGTGGGAGTTTCGTCTTGAATTGGTATGTCGGCTATTTCTTCAAACCTAGTGAAATCAAGATTGTTTAGTTCATCAACAGTTAAATCAGTAAATTCTTTATCAATAGCACGCAATTTAGGAGGAGTTGTTTCTGAAATTAAAGCATCTCCATTAGAATATGGAAAAGTTCCCCAAACATTTAAAGGAACCATAATTTTGTTGTTCATCAGTTGCGCAAATCCTGCGCTATAGAAAGCCCATGCTACATATGTATCGCAACGCCAAACACCACATTTTGATGGAGCTCTATTGCGTATATTACCTGCCCCAATTACATAAGCAGTAGAAGTAGTATAGCTAGGACACCACCAGCCTTGACGATTAGCTTCAACCAAAGCATTATAAGTACCTGTACTGTAGTCGCCTATACCATATCTGCTACCCCAAGATTTACTGCGAGAAATAAAATTAGATAATGAATTAAACTGTACTACAGGTTTTGGAGCTTCATTTAAAACTTCTATAATTAATTGAGTAGGCAGACCAACATCATCACCAGTTCCCATTCCAACGTGTCCGATCCATCCTAATGGCCATTGATTGAGGTCTCTTCCTACAATATCTCCAGACATCAAAGGTCTTCCAGCTTCGGTTAAGCCACTAAGAGCTGAAATTGCTAATATTATTATTTTCTTGTGCATGTTTTTCCTTAAGGTGCTTCTTGCTTTAATATAGTTAATAGATGTTCCATGGTTATTAACCGGCATTTTCCTGCGTGAGAATAATACTTAGGGATGTTCTGAAAATCAACTTGTACCCGCTTTAATTGTTGGAATTATTTGCTATTTTTTTTATACAGTTGTGTTTGATAGTGTTATCTATATGTGTAATATTAATTGGGTGAAAAATGCATTCAATAAAACGGATTAGGTAAAAAAATGAAGAAATTTAATAGTTACTCCCTTTTTTTAATTGGAATGTATATTCTGTCATTTATAGTTATGGAATATGGGAGAAGTAGCTGGTCTGAAGGCCTCTCTAGCTTGCCGATTATTATCTTAGTTGTATTTTGGTCAGAAAAAATAACCGAATATTTAAAGGATAGAAATAATCAACCAACGCGCATAATATTTTATACAGATACATTTATTATCAACTACAGTCTTATATTTGCACTTGTCACATCATTAGTATTTCAACGGAATAATGTTGATGCTCGAGGATGGTGGCCAGTAGCTATTATTTTTGGTGAATTATGCGCTATATTGTTAGGTTTAGTATTTGCTATGTTGGCTTTGATGTTAAACAAGCAACATAATCGATACACTAATGGTTTTGCTATAGCTGTATTTGTTGGCTATGTCATTTTAAGTTTGTTGCCTTGGCGCTTTGTATATTTTGGTTCAATGGATGGATTCACGAACTATATAATTTTATTGCTTACGTTTCATTTAATTATTTGCTTATATCATAAATTAAAAAATCACCGTAAATTTCAGTAATTTCTTTTGGCTCTGTCGAAAATATCTGGCTCCATTATAAACTTTTCCCAGTCTAGGTTATAAGGTCATACTGGGAAATTTCGTACCTTCCTGCAAATAACCCATAAAAAATATTAGAAGCAAACAAAACACCATTGTTTTATTGTTGTTCAATCCAATATTTAACTATAAAACCACTTAAACAAAGGGCTTCATATAGTTATCTTATCTTCTTAACAGACTTACCCACTGATTTTGTGGATAAGATTGCAAATAAATTACGCAATGTAAATATTGTTGGGCAGTATAACTAATTGATATTACTACATATATTTAGAGAAAATAAATACAGTATTGACAATAATAAATCACAATGGCATAATTTCGACAACTTGAAGGACAAGCAAATTTTAATTTTTTTAATTTTTAAAAGGAACTTTTTATGCCATTACCTCTTCTTTTAATTCCAGCAGCATCTTTAGCAACTAGCGCCATTTCATCAACTACTGCATCAACAGCTTTGATGGTTGCCGCAGCAGGAGCCGCTTCATCTACTGCCTCATCTACAGCGATGTTCTTTGGTTTTGGTGGAATTCTAGGTGCTGGGGTTGGAACAGCAGCTACAGCAGGCTATTTTACATTTTTTAGTCGGGGTAGTAGAGCAACAGATGCTCATTCACGTAAAGATTCCTTAATAAGCAGTGCTATCAGAGAGCAAATTGCTGCAGCTGATGCATCTGTTGCTTCATTTAAAAGAGAAATCAAGATATTAATGGATGAAGTTAAAGCTGGCGTGGAATCATCTAGGACAGTTGGAGAATCACTTAAGGTAACAGCTACGACTGTTTTGCAATCAAGTACCGAACTAAAATCAAGCGTAGAATTAGCAGTAACAGCAAGTGAACACCTTGCCATATCACTGCCTTTACTAAAATCTGAATCTGAAAAAACAAATAAAGATCTTGAAGCGGCAATATCAACGATTACCGAGCTAAAAACTCTTCTCGGCGAAAAACAAGAATCTATTACTCAAACAAGAACTGAGAATGGTGAGTTACGAGACAAATTAGACGCAATGACGTCAACTATCACACAACTTAAAGATGATTTGCAAATTGTAATTTCTGAAAATGAAATGCAAAAAGCTGATAGCACTAAAAAGGATGAGATAATTAATAAATTACGCACAAAACTTAAATCAGCCCTTGAAGTTATAGCTGAATACGAAGAAGTTCTTAGTAATTCATTGGCTAAAGATGGCGTATCAATTTCAAGTGCCGCAACACCCGCATAATTAATTAAATTTACAAGGAGTCAACATGCCTAAACCAGAGGAAGGAAACCATAATCTTCAGAATCAATGGGGTTTTATAACATTTTTCTTATGGGCTTGGTCTAAGTTCAACGAAATTAAAGCGTGGTTTAGAACAACTAAGATGGAATATACAGATGACGAAGCAGGCAAGCTAATGAGGCGTCATATGGAGCATAAAATTGGATATGACCATATAACGTCCTGGTGGTGTGACCAATCATTTTGGAATAAGTCCACTTATATAGTTGGAGTCAGCCTAAGTGCTGGGCTGTTAGGTTTATTTGTAGGTGCGCCAACTTTACTGGCATTGTCTGCAGCGTTTTTTTCCATTGCATGCCATACCTTATGTGTTTCACATGAGGAAAGTCGTCGTGAACGGGCAAGAGAGCTTGTAGAGGAAACAATAGCTTTGCATGACGGGCTTAGAGCCAGCCAATTAGTATTGGATGAAGCATCTCATACATTAAATGATACCAACAAAGGAGTAGAGCAAGTACGTGATGAGCTTAGACAGCAAGTAGCTCTGGTTGATATTGAGGCTCAAAGAGTTCATCAGGCAACAGATGTGATAGTTACTATCGTTGATGAAGTTAAAGATGCGACCTGCCTTATGGTTACTCAAGAACAAGCCGTTGCCACCAATTTTGAATCAATCGCTGTTAATTTGACTGCAGTAAGACAGGCAATTGAAGAAACTACAGCACAAGTTCAAGGTATTGGGGAGGCCGCACAGCAATTTTCTGAATCAGTACAAGAAGTTCAAGAAAGTAGCAAAGGATTTACAACTGCCGCTAATCGTTTCTCACTATTTGTTGATGAAACAATCAGGGCTAAACCAAATATAACAGGTTCTGATTTTTCTGAACTTGATGCGGAAATAGATGGGATTGGAATAACAATTGATGCGCATAAACAATATCTTGCTAGGGCAAAACAGGCAATGGCTCGTATTTAGGTAATTATCTAGCACCATGTTATGGATTCATATGGAGTAGAATAAATGCAACAAGGAACAAAGGTAAGGCCAACTGGCATCAGATGGTTATTAGGTATGAAAATCGATGGCTCACATGATGAATTAGCCTCACGGTTGCAGAATATAAAGAAAATGAGCTGGTATGATAAATTAACCTCCTGGTGGGGTGAGCGTTCATTTTTAGTAAAGTCAGCTACTATCGTTGGAATAACTATAAGTTTTGGTTTTGTGGGTTCGTTCGCAGGGGCAGTTCTTTGGTTTGCCTTACCTGCCGCAGTATTTTCAATGATGGTTAATACGGTATTTGTGCTTCACGATAAGAGTCGGCGTAAGAAAGAAAAGGTTATGCTAGCAAAGGAAAAGCTTGTTTTAGATGAAATCGCCACAGAGAGTGACGCGGTTGTTGATGAACCGCATGAGTTATCTGTTGTTATAGAAGAAGTAACTCTTGGGCAGGAGGAGGGGGGTAAGCAAGCTTCTTTATTTGGTGTTGAAATCGAATCAGCGCTAGTGCTTGAGGGTCATGAAGAGCCAGAATCAGTTAGGGAAGTTAAAACACCTACAATTAGAACTGCTGCTTTAAAAAAAGCTACTGAAGTAGCTGTTTCTTCTGTCTTGGTTGAATCACCCATAAGAGAACACATTATTGCTGAGACTAAAGTGCCAGAAGCCTTAGTAGAAATCCCTTCAGCCATGGTTGATTTAAAGCCTTTGATTTTAAGTGGCGATAGAGCGGAGCCAGTTATATTATTGGATGTTGAAACACATGAAGGGCGGCAAATTACACAAGAATCTCCTAATTCTCTGGAAGATGTTCAAGTAGCACTCGCACCCGTTTTAAATACCCAAGAGATGGTTACGGTTTCTACTGTTAAAGCCCCAACCGAGCCTGTTGTATCAGTAGTAGTAGCGTTACCTATAAGCGAAGATTTCATTGTCAATAAAGCTAAGCATGATGAGTCAGTAGAGGCTCATTCTATTATGCAAGAATCAAATCCTATATTTGATGTTGGCGATAGTAATGCGCAAGTTGCACTATTGGACATTGGAGTGAATCCTTGCGGTCAAGCTCTACAGGAATCTTCGGCTTTTATTACCGAAGAATTACAAGTAGTGCCTTCACCTACTGTAGACCAATCAGAACTTGACGCTATAAATATTAAACTAGAGGAAGAGGCATCAGGAAGCCCTCATATTATTATAAAAGTATTAGAATCTTTAGAAACTGTCGATTTGGGCGTTACTATTGAGAAAGTAGAAGAAGTATGTGAAGTTGCCAGAAATCAGACGGCAGCGGTGGAAGTTGAAGTTCAAAGAGTTCATCAAGCAACAGAAGTACTGGTCACTATTGCAGATGAAGTTAAAGATGTAACTTCCCTTATGGTTACACAAGAACAAGCAGTTGCCACCAATTTTGAATCTGTTGCGGTTAATTTGACTGCAGTAAGACGAGCAATTGAAGAAACTACAGCACAAGTTCAAGGTATTGGGGAATCCGCACAGCAATTTTCTGAATCAGTACTAAAAGTTCAAGAAAGTAGCAAAGGATTTATAACTGCCGCTAATCGTTTCTCACTATTTGTTGATGAAACAATCAGGGCTAAACCACCTAGAACCAATACAGATTATGCTGAGTTAGATGCAGAAATTGATATGATAGGAATAAAAATTGATGCTCATAAAGAATATCTTGCTCGAGTAAAACAGTTAATGGCTCGTCGATAGTGATTGATTTGCGTATTTAGGTCTTTAATGCTAATCCAGATTTTGATGAAACAGGCGCCTTTATTGAACTCGCACGTAAAGCAAATGATGAAGATGGTGAGTTTATTGCGTAGTTAAAAATTGTTATGCAGTTATCTAGGCTAGATTAAATTTTGCTCTCTAATAACTCGCTAACTTCACTGCTAAAATTTCGTGCTATTATTACAGCGCTAAATAGCCATGATATGAATAAATCAATTTATTTGAGCAACGGCCTCAACCATAAATCTTCAACCAATCTTTAATGGTTTTAACAGTATCAACATTCACTGCTAAAAATTGATAATACAGTTTATGGGGTTAGGGGAGCAATGGAACAGCCAAGTCACTTAAGCGTATTTCTCCTATTCTTTCACCGTACTGATACGATATTTAATTTGCACAAAACCTCAATCAATTGTCCGTGTGGATAGATATCCCCCAATTTCAGGAAAGTTGTCGCCTCTGAATTGAATTAATTTTAGGTGGCGGAATTGGAGTACCTGATGAGACAAGTCACAAAATATACAGATGCAATAAAAGCTAGTGTTTTATCTAAAGCATTGGCACCCAATGCACCAGGTGTA
>CAMDMN010000092.1 GCA_945901965.1 Legionella genomosp. 1
TAGATTTCCATAATACTAAAGATAACGCCAATATAAACATCATGAAGATACGATTAAAAATATCTTGTAATAATAAAGATAATTGCAAATGATGACTAAAGATCATCAAGGTTGATGCAAAACCACCGAAAAGTAGCAACCATTTTAAACGATAATATAATTCAGCATCATAGCCTGAGGTATCCTCAATCCGCTCTAAAAACATTAAGCGTGCAACCGTTATTAAACTTCGAAATAAAATCCATACCAATAATAAATTTACAAACAACGAAAAATTATTATATGGTATGTCATTTAATAAAAAGGTTACGGTAAATACAGAAAACAACGCTAAAAATGGAGTATTTCGATATAATAAAATAAGTAAGCCATCGTATAATCGTCTGGACAACCTAGAGCTTTCACTATCAAAATTAACATTACGTAATAAATATCTTAAAACAAAAGATGCCAATAAAATTAAACTAAAACTAAGCCAAAAAATAAACACTTTCCAAAAATTATTAGCTCCATGATTGTCTTTAACTTTTAACAGTAAAGATTTAGATTGATTATATAATTTAGATGGAATAAGTATTAATTGATTAGCTATAGATGGCCAACTATCTAAATGATATTCGGTTAAACTTTGACGTGCTGATAATTGTTTCTTTAATTCCAAAACTTTAGACATATATAAAAGCTCTAGATCTTTCTCTTGTTTTTTAATTTCTGCAATTCGCATTGAAGCGGTTTTTTCTATCTTTATAAAATTAGCTTTAAGCTCACTATTATTAATAACTAGCTGCTCGCGTTTGAGCAAGTCCACCATTTTATTTAATGATTTTTCAATTATAACTGATTGGTTTATCGCTGATTTATATGTATCAGTAACTTCTTGCAAAGTCTTAACATCTTGATTTCTAATCAATAAGTACTCAGCTTTTATTAATTTTTTTTGAATTTGTAACTCTGAAATTCGATATTGAATAAGAATAATTGCTTGATTATTTAAAAGTTTTTTTGCTTCAATATTAACTTCATTATTAAAATTATCTTCTATTTTTTTATCTTTTTGTAATTCAATATTTTTTCTTAAATTATTTATCCGCGCATTATTAAGAACTTTTATTCTTTTATTAAGATTTGTTAGGCGTAGTTGTTCATCAAGTCTTGCCTGTAATATATTTAAATCACGATTTTTTGCCAATAAGATTTCTTGATAATTCATCGCCAGTGATAAATTATCCGAAATTAAATTTATGATTTTTTCATTTTCTTCGCTTAGATTAGTTATAGATTTTATCCGCTCATTTATAATCTTAGATTCAACTTTACCAAGAGTTAATTGTTGTAATTTTTTAAGCGTAGAAGAATAATTTTGTTGAATTTTGCGTTGGTTAAGGAGAAAACTTTCTAAACTTGCAATTTTCGCCTCAGTAAGTGCAATAAGCGTATTTGATTTTTGCTTCAAGGTAGTTAAATTCGCTTGTCCAAGATCGCGGTTTACCACTTCTTTTTTAATTAAGTTATTAGAATTAGTTAAATAAACATTTTCTTCTTGAAGATATTCAATTAATTTAGAGTTACCATCATTAGGAGTAGCAAAAGATGGCGATATCGAACATAAAGATAGTAAAAACATAAATAAATACCCAGCAAACTTCGAAGAGCTCGGTTTACTGGGTATACGATTATTGAGTCTTAGTTGTAGACGCAAGTCTAATCCCTAGTTCGTTAAGCTGAGTACTTCCAACCGCTGTTGGAGCCGAAGTTAGCATACATGCAGCTGATTGTGTTTTAGGAAATGCAATAACATCGCGAATTGAAGTTGATGAAGTTAAAAGCATTGCTAGCCTATCAACACCAAGTGCTATCCCACCATGCGGCGGGCAGCCGTATTTTAATGCATCTAATAAAAATCCAAATTTATCTTTGGCCTCTTCTTCACCAATCCCAAGTAGTTCAAAGACCTGTTGCTGTAATGCGATATTATGGATTCTAATCGAGCCACCACCAATTTCAAAACCATTAATTACTATATCATAAGCCTTAGCAAGCGATTCTTTTGGTTTAGACTTAAGCTCAGTTAATGATAAATCTTGCGGTGAAGTAAATGGGTGATGCATGGCTTGTAAATTATTAGAACCTTCATCAGCCTCAAACATTGGCCAATCAACAACCCACAAAAGCTCCCATCCAGATTTTAGAAGTTTACAATCCTGACCTAATTTTATCCTAAGTGCCCCCATGGATTCATTAACCATTTTTGTAGATCCTGCACCAAAGAAAACCACATCACCAGTTTTTGCATCGACTAAATCAAGAATATCATTAACAATTTTTTCAGATAGAAATTTAATAATAGGTGATTGCAGGCCAGATAAACCTTGGAGCCTATCATTAACCTTAATATAAGCCAAACCTTTAGCACCATAAATACCAACAAATTCGCCATAACCATCTAATTCTTTACGACTTAAAGTACAACCATTAGGTAATTTTAAAGCAACAACTCTTGAGTCTTTATTATTAGCCGCATCTGCAAAAACTTGAAAAGAGCAATCTGATACTAGCGTTGCAATATCCACAAGTTCTAGTGGATTACGTAAATCAGGCTTATCCGAACCAAAACGACGCATAGCTTCACTGTAGGTCATGCGTGGTAGAACATCAGGTAATTTAACGTTTAAAATTTCTGAAAATACTATCTTTAACATGCCTTCGATTAATTGCATAATTACTTGGCTATCAATGAAAGACATTTCAATATCAAGCTGAGTAAATTCAGGCTGTCTATCAGCTCTTAAATCTTCATCGCGAAAACAGCGAACCACTTGATAATATTTATCAAAACCTGACATCATCAACAACTGTTTAAATAATTGTGGTGATTGCGGAAGAGCGTAAAAATTACCAGGGTGTACGCGTGACGGTACCAAATAGTCCCGAGCGCCTTCTGGAGTTGCTTTGGTAAGCATAGGCGTTTCAATATCAGTAAACCCTTGCTTATTAAGATATTCACGAAAAATTCGCACTAAATTATGTCGTAATTTAAGATTAGACTGCATATCTTTACGACGTAGATCAAGATAACGATAGCGGTAACGCAAATCTTCACTATTTGATTGATAATCATCTGGTAAAAAAGGAGGAGTTTCTGCTTCATTTAAAATTTCAAGCTTTGTTCCCAAAATTTCAATTTTACCTGTTTTGAGATTATCATTAACCATTCCAGATGGCCTAGCTCTCACAACACCTGTAACCTTAACAACAAACTCATGGCGAAGCTTTTCTGCAAGAACAAAAATATCTTTAAACTCAGGCTCATAAACCACCTGAACTAAGCCTGAACTATCACGAACATCAAGAAAAATAACCCCGCCGTGATCACGACGATTATGCACCCAACCACAAACAGTGGCAGTTTGATCAATCAATTTTTCATTTATATCAGCACAATAATTAGAACGCATTTTCTTACCTTATTTTAAGCCTTTTCTGAAGGCTGCATCATTCCCAAAGAGATAATAAATTTTAAAGCTTCATCAACCGACATAGATAACTCAATAACTTCAGATTGAGGAAACATCATAATAAATCCTGCGGTAGGATTAGGTGTTGTTGGGATAAAAATTGACACTAAATCTTTACCAATGTGCTCACTAACTGAATTGTTAGCAACACCTGTTTGAAATCCAATGCTATAAATTCCCTTGCGTGGATATTGTACCAAAAGAACCTTACGAAAAGCTTTACTATTAGGCGAAAAAATAGCTTGAATAACCTGCTTTGCAGTATTATAAATTGTCCGCACCAAAGGGATCTTTGCAAGTATTGATTCACTCCATACAAAAAGACGCTGACCAATAATATTAGTAGCAATCATACCGGTTATTACTAATAAAAATAGCGATAAAATAACCCCTAACCCAGGGATATGCATGCCCAATAATATTTCAGGCTGATAAGATTTTGGTATTAGCGATATTGTTTGATCTAATAAATCTATGATAAATCTTAAGATAACAAAGGTAACAAGGATTGGTAACCAAACCACCATTCCTGCTAGCAAATACTTTCGCAATGATATTGATTTCAATTAGATTCACCTTTTTTTGCAGTAGTAGATTTTTGAGGCGATTCAGCAGGTTTTGATTCGGTTTTCTTAACTTCAGATACCTTATTAGATCCTTCAGATTTTTTTAGAGGTTTATCTTTAAAGTCAGTAGCATACCAACCAGTTCCCTTTAACTGAAAGCCAGCGGCAGATACTAATTTTATAGCTTTATCTTTATTACAAGCTGGACAAATTTTAATAGGTTCATCATTAATTTTTTGCAGCACATCAAATTTGTGATGACAACTTGAACACTCATACTCATAAATTGGCATCAAAAGCTCTCCATAATTTAACAAAAATTTAGAATTAACATTAAGCCGGGATTATATCCTACAGGTGGGCACGTCGTAAACTCCTTCAGAAATTAACCCACGGCGATTGCATTTAAAAGCTGAATATATGCGCAAAAAATCCGAGCCGTAGCCGTTGTGGAGCGGAAAAGTTTGATGATTCCAAATGCTCCGCTTCCTTACGGTCGCGGCTCGGTTAGATCGATTATATATAAGACACGAAATGCGTTTGCACTATTAAACTAACGTGTCTTTAAGAATGCTCACCTTTTTAGTGTTATATAGTGCGACTATTAATCCTATAATCGCCGTGATACAGATCGCTAATTGTAAAATAATGAGACTCATAGGTGAGGTATAGGTTAAGAATAATGGTGCATTTAAAAATCCTGCAAAACAAATTAACATTGTTGAGATAAATGACGCTGTTACTGCACCACACCATCCAAAAACAAGACTAATCCAGATGGTTGTGAGCATGATCCCAAAACCTAAGCTTAAGGTAATTATGGGCGTATGAGAGAAAATTAGCGCAACTGTTAAAGCTATCTGTAATCCAAAGGCAATCATACGTGGTTTGAATAAATTAAGCTTATTAATGTCTGGAAAAAAAGCGTCCCAAGTGAGTAGAGCACAGGAGAAAATTAAAATCGCATTTAAATTTGCAAGCCACCATTTTAGGTAGAGCTCTATAGTGGCCGCATGATTAGATAGTGAGGAATAACATAAGCCGAGTAATAAGGCGCTGATAACGGCGGTTAATAAGGCCGTAATGACAATAAATTTTATTAGCGCGGCTAATCGATAAAATATAAGCGTTGGACTAAAATATCTAAAACTCAACCATAAGAGCAATAATCCTTGTACGGTAAGTAAGGTGGCACATTCAAAAGCCAAATTAAAGCCAATTTTTTCAAGATAAAATCCAGCAAAATTTCCTAACCAAATGCCAGGCAATACGCGATAGCCACGTAAAAACAAGTAGGCGCAAGCAGTGCCTGTCGCAAGCCATAATGGAGATGGATCTAAGCTAAAGGTGGTAAGTTTTAAGCCAATATATTGCAGAAAAAAAACCAAGAGGTTCTCAGCAAGTGTTCGTAGCAGCACAATTTTTTTAAATTGTTGCTTTAGTGTTTTGCTTTTATTTAGAGGCAATAACTCAGGATATTGATTTACAATGGTCAACATAGATTGCCATTTGTCGATTTCAGCCATGATGTCTCTTTAGTTTAATAATAAATGGAAGCTATTATTGAGGCACATAAATATCCATGCGAGAATATAATCTTCGCTGTATTAATGAAAGCCATCAAGCTATCAAGCTATCAATAAGGTGTTGAACATGTTCTGTTATCCAACTTCATCCGGTCCTAGTATTAATGATCTTGACTCGCTATGCCAACATTATTTAACAATTTTATATACAAATTTGAATCAACATACGCCAGAAATTAAGTCGGAACACCCGGTGTGTGAAACCTATGGAGAAATTTTATATTCAAGTATTGATAAATTAATTGCGGCTGTTCCATTAACAGAACAAGATGTCTTTATTGATTTAGGTTCAGGTCTCGGGAAAGTAGTCTTGCAGTTTTTTTTAAAATCCGTGATTAAATCCGCTTTTGGTATTGAGATATTACCTCATCTTCATGATCAAGCAGTGATTGCTGCACAAAAACTGCAACAACAATTACCGGAATTTTATAGTGGTGGGCGAGAATTAAATTTTATTTTAGGAGATGCGTTAGCAATCCCCATTCCCACGGCCACTGTTGCGTTTATTAATTGTACTTGTTTTCCGCAATTATTATTAAATCAATTAGGATGTCTTATTGATGCGACACCTAGCATTCATACTGTTTTTTCATTAAGACCAATCAGCACATTACAACGCTTTAAATGCATTAAGAGCATCTCGATTGAGTGTTCTTGGGATTCGGCACTTTGTTATCTTTACCGTGCTTGTGAGTAATAGGATGGACCGATTTATAAAAAACTAAAACAACTGATTTAATTTGTTAAATTCATCATCAAAAGACCCCGTCCCAAATTTTATTTTGGCTAATAATGGTGCCGATATTTTTTGCGATAATATTGCGATATTTTCATCTAAGGCTTGCATTTCCTTATCTAAACAATTAGCTATCCAACCTACACAGATTAAATTATGAGTTTTTAAAGCCAACTCCGTTAGTAAGGCATGATTTATACAACCTAAGCGCATACCTACCACTAATATTACAGGAATTTTACTAAGCTTTAAAAAATCAATCCAGGTTAGAGAATCTGAAAGTGGCACCATTAATCCACCAGCACCTTCTATTAATTGATAGTCAAACTTTGAAAATTCTGCATCATTACAATAATCTATTACTTCGTTAACATTAATATCTTTTCCTTCAAAAGCTGCTGCAATATTAGGTGAAATTGCTGCTTTAAAACGCCATGGAGAAGTTCTTTGAATTAATATGCCATTATGCTTCCTAATCTGCTCTTCATCATCAGATATAAATATCCCGTCTTCATCATTACAACCACTGGCAACAGGCTTTAATCCAATAACAGATTTTGTCTGTTCTTTAAAATAATCCAATAACCTACATGTAACATAAGTTTTCCCGCAATCAGTATCAGTTCCTGTTATAAAATAACGTTTCATTGTAAGAAATCCTCTAGCAGATTTTTAAAGCCTTCTTTATGCGATAGAAATGGTACGTGCGCCGCATTATCAAATAAAAAATAATTAAAATTAGGATATAGTTCTTGCATAGCTATCATCGTCTTCCAAGGTGTAACCGCATCCAAACGACCAAACATATATAAAACAGGAATTTTTAATTGCAAAAGAGATTCGCGTAAATCACAGATAGCTAACAAATCTAAGCCAGATTTCAATCCATCTAGTTTTGAAATATTTGCAATTTTTATCTCATTTTGTTCTTCGCCTTGCAACTGCAACCTTACAAATTCTATTAAAGTTTGCTGATGATTAGATGCTAAATTATTATAAAAGTTATTAAAAACTTTTAATTTTACACCTGGCCAATTATCTTCTTTTATAAAATAAGGAGATGAGGTGATATTTACAAGATGAGTAACGCGCCCTTCTTCAAGAGCAAGTTTTGTTGCTAAAATCCCGCCCATTGACCAACCAGCGATTGCAAATTTTAGCGGCAGCTCCTTTAATAAATTTGTTTTAAATTCATCCCAAGGCATATAAGTAGTCATTCCAAAACCAGGTAAATCAACTAAAAATAGCTTAAAATTATTAGCTAATAAAGGAATAATTGGCCGCCAAATTTCTAGATCAAAACCCCAACCATGAAATAGAACCAAAGGCTTCCCGTTACCTTCTATATGAATATTTATACTCATAATTAACTTAAATCCAATGATGATCAATACAAGTAGGGTGGGCAAAGCGATAGCGTGCCCACCAGCTCAAAATTTTGGTGGGCACGCTATCG
>CAMDMN010000093.1 GCA_945901965.1 Legionella genomosp. 1
AATTTATTAATACTTTCTTTCATTTTTTCGCTGATTAGGCCGGCAATACTCATGGTTTGCCCCTCTGCCAACTCTAACGTGCTACTGGCTTCTCGCTTGGTTAGCGATGGTATGGAATATGAGCTCGTACTTGTTCCTGCTTGTGCTACTACGGCGGCATCTTGTGACAATTCACTAACGCTGATATTCATGTTCATATTTATCCGGCCGGAATCCAATACAATGGGGACAAACTTTAAGCCGATGCCATATTGTTTAAATTGAATAGTAATGGCACCATTCCCGCCACTTGCTTGCGGTACCGGTATTGGGAACTCTCCACCAGAAAGAAAGGTCGCCGCTTGCCCGGACAAAGTCGTTAAGGTGGGTTGCGCCAGAATTTTTGCCATCCCTTGTTCATTGGCAGCATAAATGGTCAGGTTAAGCAAATATTGACCACTGACCACTGACATAAAAAGGTTGCTGGCACTAAAACTATTCAGAGACCGAACGCCATCAATCGCTGAAGCCATCCCTCCGCCTATTTTTGCAACTGAAAAACCATTGGATACTTGTAAGGCACTAAAATGGACATTCAGACCTTTTAGCACGGTTCTGTTAATTTCGGCGACTTTAACATCCAGCATGACCTGCTGGGCGCCGCCTACGCTCATTAAATTTATAATTTGCGGTACACCGCTTGCACTTGGATCGACTCTTGGTTGAGCTGTATTGGTGGCAACATTAATATTACCGCTGCCACCAGAACCACCAGTATTGCCTCCACCAAGAGTAGTTGTAGAACCTAAAAAGCTGCCTGCTAATTGTATTGCGTTTTGCATATTAGCCAAGGTAGTGATTTCACCACTGAGTACGATATTTTTTTGTGAGGACCTAACGCCAATACTTTCATTGGGTAATAACTCATGTAACTTGGCTTTTAAAGTAGTCAAATCATGTGTTACTTCTATATCCAAAACTTGAATAATTTTGCCTTTGGCGCCCCATAAATACAGGTTGGTTGTACCTAAGGATTTACCTCTTATCATTACTTGATTAGGCGGCATAAAAGTACTCTCTGCGGCCTCCATATCTATTGGAAAATCGGCAATGGAAGGATTGCCTTGAGAGATCTCTTCTATATTGCTGTGTAACGTTATCAACTTTGATTTGTTTAATGCAACCTGTATCTTAGTTGTTTTTATGTCTGAGCTACTCAGTGCAGCAATAGCATGGTCTACCCCGCAGAGTATGAATACTAGAAAAACGCAGGCTACTTTTTTATTAATTCCTTTATTCATGGTCAACTCATCCGGTGATAAGAATTATTAAATGATGATTGCAGAAAATTGATAATCTGCAGATTATTGCGGTATAGCGTTTTACCAGGGGATTATCGTTAAGCCTCGTTTTTTACCCTGTATTTTCTCAACCGCTGGTAACTCTGCAATACTGATCTGAGCTTCTACCAACTCTAGATCATCGGGATTTCTTAAGGTCAACTGTATGGTGCCTTCCTGCATCGCTTGAACAATAATCTCAGCCTGCTCGGGTTTTAATTCCAAAGTGACTGCTCTAACAATGGCGGGTTTATCTTTTTCTTGCGAGACTTCTTGGTCGACTGCCAACACTTTAATATTTTGCAATAATGTTTTGGTTATGGCTTGATTGGTAGAGGGCTCTTTTTTTGTCGATAAAATGTCGACCTTGTTGCCGGGTAAAATAAAACCTGCCACTCCCACCACATCATCTACGCGGACTGAAATGGCGCGATAGTCCTTGGAGATTAATCCGGAAAGGGTACTGCCACCGTCATGTTCGGACATTCTTTTTTCAGTGATCGGTTCATCGGGGTAAAAGTTGTTTTTGGTTACTTTACCCACTACTTGTTCTTTTGAAGAAAAAGACCCTTGAGGTACTGAATTACTAGGCCAAGCAAGCACTTTAATCTGGGCATCTTCCAATTTAACACCGTAAGGTATTTCAACCGCCGCAACTACCACAGACGCAGTTTTATCAGGTATCGCTCTGGCCTGTATCCAAAAATTTGCAACCCATGCTGCCAGCACTGCCAATAACAAAGCAATACTGAACATAATTATAAAACGCCTGTTCATTTATTTATCCTTAAAGCTATAAATCAATAAAGTAAGTATTCCAAGCAAGCATGATGTTGGCTTTGCTTAAAACCCCTTTATTTTTATTAAATGCTGCCATATCCAAGCCTATGTCAATCAGATCACGTGGCTGACACGGTAAAAAAGATCGTTTTGTTTGTGCATAAGAGTCAAAGACCCATTCCAGCACCCCTTCTTCAACCGTTATCTTGCGATCCGTGCAAACATTTTTCCATATTTGCGTAAACTGCACTTTAAGAATAGTAGAAAATTGAATTTTGTAAGCTAAGCGTCTTAAAAAAGCTTCATCTGCTAATTCGAGAGGATGTAAATTGGTTGAAAAAACTAAGACAGTATCAAACGGAACAGGAAAGTGTTGGCCGGTACCCAAGATAAGATAATCCAGGTGCGCTTCCATAGGTACAATCCAGCGATTTAACAAGTCGATAGGCGGCATACGTTGACGCCCCAAATCATCAACAATATAAATGCCATTATTGGCTTTTAACTGAATAGGGGCTTGATTTAAGCGGGTGACCGGATCATAACGCAGCTCCAATCTGTCCATGGTCAACTCGCCGCCACTGATAGCCACTGGTCGCTCACATAAAATTAAGCGTTGATCGGTGCGTGCTTCAAATTGAAAACTGGTTTTTTCGCTGGCCTTATATACAGGGGTATGAATTAAGGGATCAAAGAACTGAATGATCTCCCTGCCTACTGCAATGGCATAAGGAAGATGGATAGGTCCGCCCAAACAATGTGCCAGTCGCTTGCAAATAAAGGTTTTGCCGCTACCTGCCGGACCATACACCATAATGGCGCGACCGGAATGTAAAGCAGGGCCTAATTGATCATATAAGTGTTCTTCAAGAACAATATCAGCAAAAGCGTCTTTTAATTCAGCTTTGCTTATCGAATTATTAAACACCGATTGGGCTTCAACCAATTGACGGTAATGCTCAATAGTAATCGGCGCACGGCCAATGTAGCCACTGCGTAAATAGGCTTTTTGTGCTTCGGCACGGCCACTGTCCGTTAACTGATAACGTACGCCGGTACTGTTTTCTTTTGCTGCTAATACTTCAAGACGGGAGTCATTTCTTAGAAGATCCAAAATGCCCTGCATTAGATTACCTGTTAAAGCCATTCGATCAGTCAACTGGTGCAAATCAAGGGCACCGCTGTCATAAAAATGTTTTAAGGTTAAGTCCAGTAATAATTCTAGATCAAGATGGCTTTCTTCTCGTGTACGGGGTTGTTTAATCAGTGCTAAAAGTGGCATAAATGATTTATAAATTCTGATTTGCAAAGTGCTGGATAGATAACATAACCGGTAGCCAGCATAATGGCGGGTGCTAGGGGTAATCGTTGTCCTGCAGCCTCTGAACTATGTGGCTTTTGATAAGATATAATTCCAGCAAATAATCCATAAAAAAATGCTTTATATCTGACTAACAACTTAGTTAAATCGCCTTTTAGGATTATAAAAAGTAACGATATGACAAATATGACCAAATAACTGTATAAAACTACGTCCAAGATTTTGTTAAAACCGACTACACTGCCTATAGCTGCCATCAATTTCACATCACCAGCGCCCATGCCGGCAAAACTATAGCTGGGTAACATTATGATCAAGCCCACGCTAAAGCCAATAATACTTTCCCAAAAGCCTATCCCTTCAAATGTTAATGAATTGCAGCATAAGCCTATAATGAAAATTGTCAGTACAATTGCATTGGGGATTTTTTTTGTTGACGTGTCAATAACGGCTGACATTAGTAATAGTAATAGCAAAGAAAAATAGGCTATAACCATAAAGCTACTTTGGGAAGGTTCATCCATTTGGACACTTTTAAGAAAGAACGAAATTTACTGAGCTATAGAAGATCAGAGAAGTATTTTCATTGTGACTATTGTTTTAAACTAAATAGGAATTATCCATTTGAGTGTTAAAACGCCGTCCTTGGCTAGATAATTAATACTTTATTTCTTCGACCTACAGGAGAAATAAGGGTATTTTTTTGATCATATGTCTATTATATTAGCCTGCTATTGCATTTGTTATTTTGACGCCAAGAGTATTAATCGCTGTAGCTATTGTTCCGGTAGGTGAATAAACAGCTGCACCTATAAGCACTAATAGACCAACGATAACAGCCCACTCTGCGGTTTCAGCACCTTGTTCATCCGCTAAAAATACTTTTATTTTATTTATACTATTTTTCATAATTCTCTCGAGTTTAATTTATATTAAAAAAAGCTAACACTTGAAGCAAACGTGAATGTTTGTTCGTTGTGTCTTACCAACTATAGACTACTTAATCGTTAAATATAGGAGACGAAAAAATAGCTAATTTACGTTTTGTAAATATGTTTTATCCCTTTGTAATTCTGCTATAAGCATTTGTAATTACTTGATAAAAAACACTAATATTGTACCTACCGAACCGGTAGGCAAGTAAAAACTGTACCTATAAGTATTACAGCCTATTTATAAAGATGACTTATCCGGATTATTATTTTCAAGTATTTCAAGGCGCATTAAATTATCATTGGCTTTCTTATAAAACTCAGGTGCCGTTTTTATGGCCTCTTGCAAATAATGATTCGCCTCTGGATAATCCCCATTCATCATGGCAATGTAGCCGATATTATTATTGGCTTCAGCTACTGAAGAGATACTGGCAAACGCACTATAGGCTTGTTCATAATTGCTGGAGCGCCCCTTTAGCAAGGCATAGTTATACAGTGCTTTTTTAAACCCTGGATTAATTTGCAGGGCTTTATTATAAAAAGAGGCGGCCTCAGTGAGCTTATTGGCTGAATACAACGCAAAGCCAATATTATTAAGCAATTCCGGTGAATTGGGTAATAGCCTGTCTGCCTGTTTGAAAAACCCTTCCGCTTTTTGAGGATCACCTTCTAAATTGGCTATAATCCCCAAGCCATTATAAGCTCGCCAACCTGGCTGCTTGGCTGCGACCAACAGGAGTTTTTTTTCTGCCTCAGGATATTTTCCCTGCTTAAGCTGCAATAAACCATATTGCTCGATTATATTTATATCATTGGGCTGCTGCTTTAATATCAGGTTTAAACTGACTTCCACCAAATCATACTTTTTAAGTTCACTGTATAAATCTGCCATATTTTGCAATATCTGGACATTAGTAGGTTCCAGATCAAAGGCTTTTATATAATAAAGTTGCGCCAAATCTGACTTGCCGTCCAACACCGCTTTTTGAGCTTTTAAAACGGCATCCTCTGCTGAACTCACCTTAAGTCCCGTGCTTTGCAAAAGCTCTTCAGTTTCCTGTCGGTTGCTGTTAAGTTCGGCTTCTTTAAGGTTGGTTGGAGTACACGCTATTAGTAAAAATTGGCTTAAAATAATTACTAACATGAAGGTTATTAGTTTTTTTGTTTTCATATTCATTCAATTATGTATCCAATGATGATATATACTTTGTTTAGGTAAAAAATTAGTTAAGTGGGTGTTTTGATCATCTCTGAAATAAATTTATTCAATTGTTTTAGATATTTTTAAAAACAATGGTCATAGGTGCCAATACCACAATTAAAAAGGCTGGTAATAAGCATATCGACAAAGGAAATATAAGCTTAAGTCCAATTTTTGCTGCGGCTTCTTCTGCAGCTTGTGTTCTTTTGTCCCTTAATTCTTCCGTAAAGATTCTTAATGTTTCTGCAACACTGGTTCCAAAACGCATGCTTTGTGAGAGCGTTGATACTAAACCTCTAATATCTTCAATCCCCGTTCTCTCAACTAATCTCTGCAAAGCAGTATGGCGTTCAATACCGGCTCGAGTTTCGGCAATAACAATAGCTAGTTCATCAGCCAATTCAGGATGACTTATCATTATTTCCGTAGCTACTTTTTTTATGGCTGCATCCAAACTTAAGCCAGCTTCAGAACAAATTACTATCATATCAAGTGCATCAGGAAATGATCTTTTAATGACTTTTTGTCGATTAACGATCAATCTATCCAATACAAAACTCGGTAACAAAAAACCTAAAATCAAGGTAATTAATATTCCATAAAAAAGATCCTGGCCCTTTAGCCCTGGAACGAATCCAATGACTATTAATGCTGAAAATGGCAGTAAAATCATAAGCAGCATTCTTAAGGCATAATAATGCAATAAGCTGTTCCTACCATGAAATCCTGCGTAATGCAGACGAGTCGTCGTTCTTTGTAATAAGGCCTTACTGGTAGGCACAAAAATACTATTATGCTTACGAATTTTTTCAGAAAAATCTTCTGACTCAAATGAAGATCGTGCATCAACACTTAGTTCACGCCTAAGACGTGAGCGAACAGGATCAAAAAAATTATCCAATAGTGACATTAATGCAAAGGCCAACATAAAAATCGCCGTAAATACTATTACGATAATCAGCCATTCTTTACCTTGTTGACCCTGAACCAACCCGGCCAACAATTGCATAAAAAAATCCACTAGTTATACCTCATGCATCAATATTAATAATAAACCGTATCCAAAAAGTAGCTGTTAATTCCAATCCTAAAAAGATGTATAAATAGGTCATTCTGTCTGGGGACTTATAAATTGGTTTGAAATATTCAGGATTTAAAATATTGACTGCCACAAATAAAATTAATGGTAATGAAAGTAAAACCCAGGCGGACATTACACCTTCTGCTGATAATGTTTTTATCCGTCGTTGTAATTTGAACCGGCCATTTAAGACTGCACTTATTTTTAACAGCACCTCTGAAAGATTGCCGCCCGTTTCTTTCTGAATCATAATCGCGGTACTCATGGCAACTAAACTGATACTGGGGACACGCTCTGTCATTAAGGTAAAGGCAACTTCAACATCACGTCCATAATTGATTTCTTCATAAGTCATAGCAAATTCTTTACTGATAGGCGCACTCATTTCTGTAGATACTATTTTCATGCATTCAGAAAAAGAATATCCAGTCCGCAAAGCTCTGGACATCATTTGCAGGGCCTCTGGTAATTGTTCCTCAAATTTCTCTAAACGCTTTGTTTTTTGTTTTAATAACCAAATGACGGGCAAAATCAGAGCGATAATAAAAGTACCTAAGACAATGATTAATTGATGAAAGTACAGCCAAGCGATAAAACCCATAGCTGCTGAAAAGAGAATAGACATTAACGCAAAACGGTAAGCCATTTGCTGCTTACCGGCCTGCTCCAGCAACATTTTTAATCTCACCATCCCCGGCAAATATTCAAGACTGCGCTCAACAGGTCCCAAGCGGTTCAGGTATTTTTCTTTTACAATGGAGGTATTGGCATCGCCATGCGCAAGAATAATGCTTTCCAAGCGCTGTTGTAATTTACGACCATCTGCCCGACTGGTGCCAAAGCTTGGCAAGACAATTATTTGCGAGGCCACCAAAACGGTTAAAAAAACTAAACCTACAAATAATTCAGCCATATCGGTGGTCATTTTATGCTCCTTAATTAATCGACATTATGGTTAAAAATGGTCAAATCAGTTTTAAGCCCTCTTTGTTTCATATTAGAAATACATTTAGGAATAATGCCTGTTGAGCAATATTGACCTAACACAACGCCTTTGTCATCCAGCCCACGCCTTACGTATTTAAATATTTCCGACAAGG
>CAMDMN010000094.1 GCA_945901965.1 Legionella genomosp. 1
TTACTTTATTGAAGGTAAAAAAAATGATTTTAATTTAACCAAAGTAATTACAGATCTTAGGCAAGTATTACGCAATAATCCTGAATTATTAAAGTTATTTATTGATATTCAATATAGAGCAGCTCTTGTAGATGGATTATCTTTTAAAAAACAACAAGTATTTAATTCAATTCTAAGCTCGATGGGGTTTGCACCATTAAATAAACAAAATCGTTTCTATGAGGATTTTGCTAATTTCTCATGGAATCAAAATACAAATTATCAACAATCTTCATCATCTTACCAACAACCAAATCAACGGCAAAAACCTAAATCCATGCTAGATGAAGCCTATGCTATCTTAGAAGTTTCACCGCTAAGTTCAAAACAAGAAATAAAACAAGCTTACCGAAGATTAATTGGGCGTAATCACCCTGATAAACTTATAGCTAAAGGCTTACCAGAATCTATGATAAAAATTGCTAATGAAAAAACCCAAGCCATCCGAAAAGCATATGAACAAATTTCTGCAAGCAAGGGGTGGTCATAAGCATATCATTAACCACAAGTTAATTTTATCTTGGCAAGTGACCGGAATCCGAGCCACGACCGTTAGGGAGTGGGGTTCTTAAGATCTCCACTCCCTAACGGTCGTGGCTCGGATTCCTCTAGACAATGCAGCCCCATCAAGGATCTGCAGACTTGTGGGTAATAGCAGGACGTCTTATTCAAACACAACACCATTACTATCAAACAACTCTTTTGTTTTCCTCGCCATTAACACATGTGCTGGAGCTGAAGGATGAACTGGATCAAAAAATAAATAACCATCACAAGCATTATTACCTAAACGCTTATTAGCTTTAATAGTTGATACCATTTTAAGAACCGATTTTCTTTGAGAGCTATTTCCAGCTGCTTGCTCATAACATGTATCTGTTACATTAGTAAAACCATAACGTTCTGGAAATAATCTCATGTCATCAAAGATTATATTAACATCAAAAAATAACCACTGAATTTCTGGATATTTAGTTTGTAAATCCAATACATTTTGCTTAAGAACTGTATTATGCTGCTTAGATAAGTAACTAAGCTCTTCAACTGCATCAAACTCTCGCGCTATAGGAATATTACCTAAGTCAGGCACAGTAACAACTAATATATGTTTAGCCCCTTTATCAACCAAGCGCTGCAAACCGTTCAAAATCCCAAGATTTACATCTTTTAAAACTTGCTCTACCTCTGAAGGTTCAGGAATTGCTAAATAATTATTTGAGCCTATCCAAACTACAAACATAGCATTTGGATCTGCCTTATCATTATGGGTAAGAAGGTAGGAATTAATTTCACTGCGTAAAGTGAAGAAAGAATCATCAGGATCATCATCCATTATGCCGGCACCTCCAAAGGCATAATCTAATATATGATTTTGACTATCATTAGGGTAATAGTCCTTAATCAAAACCTCAACCCAAGCAGGTCCATTAGTAAATCTACCATCATAATAAGGTGGGGAAACAGGAAGCTGATGCTTCATGAATTCATAAAGATTACCATTATCAGATAAACTATCACCAAAAACGATAAGTTTAGATAATGGCATAGATGCTGATACTGCTGCTGAAAAAAATAATGCTAAAATTGTTGATATGACTTTCATACAGTACCTTAACCTAAGTAATTATTATTTTGGATGATTATAGTCAATAAGATATTAGCTAAGCAATTTATTTAGCAACTAGAGTGAGATTTTAATAGAGGATGAAATACAAAGTATGGTGGCAAAGCGGATAGCGTGCCCACCATAGTCCAAACGCTGTTGGTGGGCACGCTATCCGCTTTGCCCACCCTACTTATAATTGTGACATTCGCGAAAAATAAGCGTAGCCTTAAGAAGCGCCTAAAGATGTTAAGTTCAATTGACGGCCACAAACCCATGCTTTGTTTAAATCATTGAAAACATCCTTGGCCATACCTTTTGGCAAGTGTACGGTTGAATGATCATCATGAATTTTTAAGCCAGTTATAAAGCGGCTTTGTAACCCGGCTTCATTTGCGATTGCACCAACAATATTTCCAGGCTTAACACCATGTACACGACCAACATCAATACGAAATAATTCTTGAGGATAATCATCACGAAAAGTTTTGCCTAAATCACGATCAGGCCTTGAGGATCTATCATTTGATGACGAACGACCGTTAGATGACGAACGGAAAGATCCTTTAGAATCAGACCCTCGCGAATCAGACCCTCTAGAATCAGAACCTCTAACTCGCGCTTCTTTAGCTGGACGTGTAGTTTTTGGTAAATTAATTTCATGCCGCCATGGTTTATCATTATTAAGCAACAATGCTAAAGCCGCAGCAACATCAGCCCCTGATACAGTCGCCTCATTTTCTTTAAGATAGGTTTCAATAATATTTTTATAAGATTGAATATTTTCATGTTGCAAACGTTCAGTAATATTAGCCATAAAACGAAGTTCTTTAGCTTTTTGGATCATATGATCATTAGGAATAGCGATTTTTTCAATGCGCTGACGCGTATGCCTTTCAATGGTAGTTAGCATGCGTGATTCTTTTGGTGTTGCAAATAAAATAGTAATACCAGATCTACCAGCTCTTCCCGTACGACCAATACGATGAACATAGGTTTCGCAGTCATGAGCCATATCATAATTGATAACATGAGTAACGCGATCAACATCTAACCCGCGAGCAGCTACATCAGTTGCTACTAAAATATCTATAGCACCCTGTTTAAATTGAGAAATAATCCGCTCACGTAAAACTTGAGTAAGATCACCATGAATAGCCATTACTCGATGTCCTGATTGCTGTAAAAACTCAGCAACTTCATCAGCACTACTCTTTGTGCGGACAAATACAATAACACCTTGATATGATTCTGTTGCCAAAATTCGCACTAATGCTTCTGGTTTTTGTCCTTGTGAGGCAAACAAAAAGCGCTGTTCGATAGATTTAACTGTTGCCGTATCCATTTTAATTTCTACAGAAACAGGATCATTTAAATATCGACTAGCAATTTGACGAATACGTGATGGCATAGTTGCTGAGAATAAGGCCACTTGCTTTTCTTCAGGTAATTTAGCCAAAATAGTTTCTACATCTTCAATAAAGCCCATTCTAAGCATTTCATCTGCTTCATCAAGAACGAAAGTACTTAAATTATTAAGTTGCAATGTACCACGATTGATATGATCAAGAATTCGCCCAGGGGTACCAACTACAATTTGCGCACCATCACGCAGGTTTTTTAATTGTGGTCGATAGTCTTTACCGCCACATAATACAGTAACGTTAGTTCCTTTGCGATTAACACTCAAAGTCTCAAAATGCTCGGCAACTTGCATAGCAAGCTCTCTAGTAGGAGCTAAAATCAATGCCTGCGGGCCTAGATTATTAGCTTTTAAACGCTCGAGGATTGGCAAGGCAAAAGCCGCTGTCTTTCCTGTACCTGTTTGAGCCTGCCCAATAAGATCCCTTCCTTCTAATAAATAAGGTATAGTTTGGCGTTGAATTTCTGTAGGTATTGTAAAATTTAAATCGTCCAACGCTTTAAGTAATTCATTAGATAATTTAAGATCGGCGAAAGTAGTTAATTCTTGTGTCATAAGATTCCTGAAAATATAAATCTAATCCGTAAATAGATTAATGATTATAAAAATTGCTCAGTATGATATCAAAAATTCCTAAGGAATGCACTCATTTTATCCGATTATTTAAAATAATTTATGAAAAATTGATAAATATAACGTTAAAAAATCATAAAAGAGCGGCTAAACGACAGGCTTCTTCAATAGCATGCCTTGCGTCAAGCTCTAATGCCTTAAATGCGCCACCTATCAAATGTACTGATAATCCTTGCTGTTTTAATGGCTCAAATAACTCGCGCAATTCAGTTTGCCCTGTACAAACAACTACAGAATCTACGTTTAGCAAACGTGGTTTGTTATCTACTAGTATATGCAATCCTTCGTCATCTATGCGCAGATATTTAACTCCAGCAAGCATTTCAACCTTCTTATGTTTTAAACTTAAACGATGGATCCACCCAGTAGTTTTCCCTAATTTCTGCCCAATTTTTTCATGTTTGCGCTGTAATAAATATACCTGTCTAGGGCTTTGAGAAATATTAGGTGGTTTTATACCACCGCGATTAGTTGCCGTAATATCTATTCCCCACTCATTATAAAATTGTTGCTCTTCATGCTTATCATTATTATGAATGAGTAATTCTGCAACATCAAAACCTATGCCACCAGCCCCAATTACTGCAACAGATTTTCCGGGAATTTTCTTATTTAAAATAAAATCGACATAAGTCATAACTTTTTTATGATTTATTCCATCAATTTCAGGAATACGAGGAAGAACACCTGCCGCAATTACCACTTCATCATAACCTTCTAATAAAGATGGTGTGGCTTTCGTATTTAAAATAATTTTGACTTTGTATTTTTCCAACTCATAATTAAAATAATTCAAAGTATGTTGATATTCCTCTTTACCAGGAATATTTTTAGCCAAATTAAATTGCCCGCCTATTTCTGCATCTTTTTCAAATAAGGTTAGATCATGGCCGCGACTAGCAGCAACCGCTGCAAATGCCAAACCTGCAGGTCCCGCCCCCACAACCGCTATTTTTTTTGGTATTTCGGCAAGATCATATACTAGCTCTGTTTCTCGTCCTGCCCTTGGATTTACAAGGCAAGTAGCTAATTTATTTGAAAATACTTGATCAAGGCAGCCTTGATTACAAGAAATACATACATTAATAGCACGACTTTCACCTAATCTTGCCTTTTCAGCAAATTGTGGATCGGCCAAAAATGGCCTTGCCATTGAAATCATATCAGCAGCACCTTCTTCTAATAGTGCATTAGCAAGCTCTGGTGTATTAATGCGATTTGATGTAATTATCGGAATAGAAATTTCTGGTTTTAATTTTTTGGTAATTTGACTAAAAGCTGCGGCCGGAACTATTGTAGCAATTGTAGGAATACGCGCCTCATGCCAACCTATACCTGTATTAACTATTGTGGCTCCTGCCGCTTCAATTGCTTTGGCAAGCAATATAACTTCTTCCCAGCTAGATCCATCAGTTATTAAATCAAGCATTGATAGTCTATAGATAATAATAAAATTATCGCCCACGGCCTCACGCACAGATCTAACTATTTCAACTGGAAATCTTATACGATTTGCAAAGCTACCGCCCCATTGATCTTGTCTTTTATTAGTATGAGTTACGATAAATTGATTAATCAGATAGCCTTCACTACCCATAATTTCTACGCCATCGTAACCTGCAGCTTTTGCAAGCAATGCAGAATTGGCAAAATTTTTAATTGTTTTTTTAATCAGATAATTAGACATTACCCATGGTTTAAAAGGACTAATTGGAGATTTCAAGCCCGATGGCGCTACAATAAATGGATGATAACCATAACGCCCAGCATGTAATAATTGTAAAGCAATTTTACCATTAGATTCATGCACAACATGAGTAACTAATTCATGGCGCATTTGTTCTTTCTTAGAAGTTAATTTTGCAGCCTTCGGGGCTAAACGTCCGCGGCGATTAGGAGCAAAGCCACCAGTCACAATCAACCCTACCCCACCTTGTGCCCGTTCCCGATAAAAAGCTGCCAATCTTGATAAATCATCTTTATCCTCTTCAAGCCCTGTATGCATTGAACCCATTAACATGCGATTTTTAAGCGTTACAAAACCTAAATCTAGTGGTTTAAACAAAGCCTTAAACGGCGTATTATCAACACTCAACTCCATGATAAACCTCAAATTATTTTTATATTTTAGTTATATAACATATTAATGTAAAATACATTTTTTATCATAAAAATTATCTATGCAAATTCAAGATGCGCTCTATCAATATGGTTTTTATGTCATTGATGACTTTCTAAATATTAATGATTGTAATTTGCTAATTGATACTATTAAAAATATTAAAAACGACGGTCATTTTAAAAAAGCGCGAATCGGCGATAAATTAAATAAAAATTTTAACTTAAAAATTCGTAATGATGAAATCTTTTGGCTTGATGATTATAAAGATAATGAAGCAATCTCTGCATATTTTTATAAAATAAAAGAACTTGCAGAAATACTTAATCAATCATTATTCTTATCTATCAATGATTATGAAGCCCATTTTGCCGTTTATGAAGCTGATGGTTTCTATAAAAAACATGTGGATCAATTCGCGACTAATTCTGATAGACGTATTTCTTGTGTTTATTATTTAAATGATGATTGGCGTGAAGAAGATGGTGGTGAATTAGCAATTTATAATAAATCAGATGAATTACTTACAAAAATTTTGCCATTTAAAAACCGCTTTGTTTGTTTTACCAGCGACTTACCGCATGAAGTTTCTACAACTTCCAGAAGAAGATTTAGCATTGCTACTTGGTTGAAAGTACGGCCTATGGCATCATTTATAAATATATAAAGGAGAAAACATGCGAAGCTTAATTATCTTATTATATTTATTATCATTTCCTATTAATGCCGCGAACTATGTGCAAAAAATTGATGGATTAATTGATAGCATGCTTCCCCGTGCTCACGTTGGTGTCATGATAATCGATCCTCAAACTAAAGAAATATTATACACACGAAATTCATCTAAATTTTTTAACCCAGCTTCTAATATAAAATTACTAACCGCTGCCGCAACTTTATATCAATTAGGTGAAAATTATCATTATCATACTGATTTATACCAAGATAAATCTAATTTTTATCTTAAATTTGCAGGGGATCCTAGTTTAACTTCAGATGATTTAAAAAAAATAATTAAAAATTTAAGCGATTTAAACATAAAAGAAATCGCAGGAGATATAGTACTTGATACTAATGCATTTAAACCACCGTACCATGCTTCTGGAATGTCATATGATGATTTAGGTTGGTATTATGCAGCCCCGAGCACGGCAATTATGCTTGATGGTAATGCGTTATCTTATGATTTTATATCTACAAAACTTAATACGCCTATCGAAATAAAGCCTAAAACTCAATCTAATGCTTTAACCATTATCAATGAAGTTAAAACTGTTAAAAAAGAAGAAGCAACCAAACACTGTAACCTTAATATTGAAATTAAAGCCAATAATACTGCTCACCTCTACGGCTGTTTAGCACAAAATGAACACCCACGTTTAATGCATCTTGCCATATCAGATCCAAATTTATATGCCAAAAATATTATAAATCAAGCATTAAAAGAATCTAATATAATATTAAAAGGCTCTATAATTTTAGGTGAAAAACCAATTGATGCGAAATTTATAGCAAGGCATGAATCAGCTGATTTAAGTAAATTAATATCCCATATGTTAGAAAAATCTGACAATCTTTATGCTGATAGTTTAACCAAATTACTAGGCCTTTCATTAACTGGACAAGGAACTTATAAAGAAGGCGCTTATGCTATTAAAAAAATATTAAAAGAGCGTACGCATATTGACACGCATGAGCTTGAATTAACTGATGGTGCGGGTACACGTTATAATGCAATTACACCAAATGAGCTTATAATATTTTTAACAGCGCTCTATAATGATCCTAAAATTAAGCCGATT
>CAMDMN010000095.1 GCA_945901965.1 Legionella genomosp. 1
GTAAGCTCTTCTTGATGTGGTGTACACAATGATTATTTCTTAAAGAAATTAAGTAATAATTCTTGGTAACACTGATTTAAGGGAGCCACGGATTGTTCAACCTTCATTCGTAATAAAGCGCCTTGCCAGGCATTGACCCATATATCAGCCAGTTCGCGAGCTGATTTGTCAGTTCTAATTGCGCCTTCATTTTGTGCACAGCTAAAACCTAGTTCCCAGACATCACGATAACGGTTGAGTGAGGTTTTCAGTGCTATTCGACAGGTATCACTGGTATCACTCAGTTCACCAATAAAATGACCTAACAAACATCTACCTTTAAAGTCTGTCCGCTCCAATTCGACAATACTTTCTTTTATATAACGCTCCAATCCACCTAAAGCATTGCCTTCTGATTGTGCTAAGTAATTTTGTAATTGGGTAATATAGGGCAAGATGAAGTATTCGATAGTCTCGGCGGCAAAATTTTCTTTGCTCCCAAAATAATTATAAAAAGAGCCTTTGGGAATCTTAACTGCATCGAGAATTTCTTTCAGTCCTGTGCCGGGATAACCCGGCTTCATTAATAAACCAACACCTTTATTAAGTAAGTTTTCTCGGTTTATTTCTTTTTGATTTATTTTTTCCAAAATATATGACCAGTCGTCTCAATATGTTTGTGATTATATGACCGGTCACTTTGATACGTCAACTAAAATTATTTATTTTGAGTTGCTAAAGTCGTTATTCCAATTGATGCTTAATCGATTTATTTAGAAAAATAATTTATTATCGCGAACTATTGAAGACGAAAAGATAAATACTCTGTCATACGAAGGAGTTTTATTATGAAGAGAAAAAATAACCAACAACTAACCGCCATGAGAGCGTATCGATTTACACCAACGCTCGCACATATAATTTATGCCAGAGCAAGAAGTTTAAATATGAATGAATCTGAATTCGTAAGAAGGGTGTTGATGGATGCTATTGACCGGATACAGGAAAATTAGTTATTGATGAATAAACCTATTATTTTGAATTATCTAATTAAGTGTTACGTCTCACTAAAGGATTATTTAACAAGCAATGATTGCTGTAATGAATCAATTATCTATAATATGAAGAAGTCTAATTACAATTTTTTTAGATGTTAGATCCCTACGCTAATAATATGCAGTAACTATTACAGTAACAATGATTTTTTAATATTTTTATATCAATAAAATCAATGTGCTATAGACAAATAACAGACCGGCCCTCGTACCAAACATGGGTTCCGAGTTGTGCAAAGAGAACCACGAACCCGCATGCTGAAAGGCATGGCGGGTTTTTTATTGTTCAACCAAATACAACCAAATACAACCAAATACAGCGATATTCACTCAAAAGTGTGTCCTAAATTGTGTCCTTTGTTATAGTGTTAAAAAAAAGACATAAATAAAGGACATAAAATAACTAAATAATATTTTTCATAAAGTAGAGTGCTGTGACGACTCTTTAGGAGATAATCCATTTTTATAATAGCGTTAGTTCAAGCTCACCTATTAAATAGTACTCGTTACCTTCGTAAATCCACCCAGCTTTTTCTAAACTTTCTGTCTCAATTAACTCTTCCAACTTAGCTTCTTCCTCAGAGGATAAGCCTTCAGGATACGTATACTCTCCATCACCATCACTAGACTCTTCAAATTCAAATTCATAGCTATATGCATTGTTGTCAGGATCAAAACCTTCTTTATTAACTAGGTCAATTTCAGGTTTAGTATCAGATTCAATTGTAAACGAACCAGATTGCCAGATAACATCATGTATTAACTCAAGCTTACCTTTACTCCAAGCTTCTGTTTCATGAAATGATTTCTTATGTTTTGTAGCTAATCGCCAAGTTTTCATGAAATTCTCTTTTAATATTAAATAAAGTGAAGCTTAACTTTTATTATAACAAATTAGATACTGCCAAAAACTACGTAATTTCTCATATTTCGCTTAATCTCTAATTGCTAGCTTTTCTCTAATATTTTTACCTTCAATGTATTGAAAAATAGGTTTCCCTGCTGTACTTCTAAGCTCACCAGCATCATGAAACCGATAACTAATACCTTCATTTGTCTTGATACAGTAGGCAAAGGCAATATGATTTGCATGTGGATGTTCGTCTTGTAACTTTTTTAATTGATATAAAACAACTTGGTCGTTAGCGCAGGGAAAACTTAAACTAATAAATCGTGACTTTTTTATACTGTCTTTGAAAGAGGATGGTTCATTAACATAAAACATTTTATTCTTGCAATTAAATTTTGAACATCTGCTGTTTGATATTAATTAACTCTCTTCATACCAGTCGTTCACTTCTTTTCAATGACCACGAATTTATAAGCAGTAGAATTGTTTGAATTTAATTAAGAGGCTATGATGACCCTAATTACAGATTATCTGCGGAACTGATTGATAAAACTGCATATACCCATTTTCTGACACCGCATTATTTTTTGCACTAGCATTGATAAATAACACTATGTTTTTAAAAGATTTTTATAGTATTCATGAGGGTAGCATCAGTATTATCGCTGAACAAGCCAGTATGTTTGCCAAAGAAGTAGCACATGATTTCAACCCGTTACATGATGTTGACGCTAAACGTTTTTGCGTACCAGGCGATTTGTTGTTTTCAATGGCATTGGAGAAATACGGCCTTAGTCAAAATATGCACTTTGTCTTTGCTGGCATGGTCGGACATGACGTATTATTGAAGTTTCCGGACATTGACGCCGAACAGATTGATGTGAACGACCATCAGGGAAAAACCTATTTGCAGATCGAACGTTCAGGTGACATTAGTCGTAATCCAGTTTTGATTGAAAGCTTTATTCGTGATTATGTTGCTTTTTCAGGACAAAATTTTCCTTATGTGCTGGTACCGTTATTAGCTCAGGAAAATGTTATGTTTAACCTCAGCCGACCACTGGTCATTTATGAAAGCATGACCCTGTCATTTGACCATCTTGATTTTAAACAGGCGTCTGTAGAAATGCTGAAGCCGAAAATACAAGTCAATGGTAAACGCGCTTCGGCTTTTTTACACTTTCAGATAAAAGCAGACGGAAATGTGGTCGGCACAGGCTTTAAAAAATTAGCGATTAGTGTGCCAAGTCATTATGAAGGTGAGCCGATGCAGGCATTTGTCGATGACTATCTCGCCAGGAAAAATAACTATCTAAGTCACTTCGAGGTTATTTGATTGAAACACAGCAGTTCATTGAATTTGCAATGACATTATTGCATTAATTATTTTTTATTATGACGGGCTTATTAGAAAGCTCATTGGGATTGTCTTCCCTTGGCGGAAAATAGGTTGCCAATATTTTTGTAATTTGTTCGATACCTTCAAGTGCACCGTTCCGGTATTGACCTGATCGAAAAGCTTTCTGCATAGCATGTGCGACAGCATCCCATTCTGTTTGGGAGACTTGTTTGGCTATTCCTCGGTCGGCAATGATATGAACCTCCCTGTCAGCCAATAACAGATAAATTAATACGCCACTGTTTTCTTCCGTATCCCAAACCCGAAGATTTGAAAAAATGTCAATCGCACGGTTATGACCTGACATACCTTTCCAAACCATGGCAGCGGCTAATGTGTTTTCAATGGCAAATCGAAGCTCTCCACGATGCTGACTCTCAGACTGTTTGATCGCTGTTTCAATATCCTTAAGTACAGCAGCAGGAAATGCTAAGCGCCAACGCCAAGGCGGCATGCAGGCATGCAAAAACCAACGTTTTATAGCTACCATGACCCTGATGCGCCTCCACCGCCAAAACTGCCGCCACCGCCACCCCATGATCCTCCGCTACTCCCGCCAAAGCCCCCTCCTCCACTCATCCAGCCACCACTTCTAGGACGAATCCCGACAAGGAAAAAGACCATGAACCCAATCAATACAACAGCAAAGCTTAAACCTAAAAATAACGCAGCCAGCCCGCTGGTCGCTAAACCGGCAAACAGACCACCGATGAGTCGGCCCATTATTGCGGATAATAGAAAACCCACCATCAAACCACCGAACAAGATAAATATAAATGCATTTTCATTAATAGTGTTACCGTCTCTACTAGCAGGTGCGGGCAAAGACTCGCCTTCTATCAATTTCATAAGTTGTAAAACCCCGGCATTAATTCCCCCAAAGTAATCACCTTCTTTGAATCGTGGTGTAATAATCTCGGCAATAATGCGCTTGGCAATGGCATCAGGAATAACCCCCTCTAAACCATAACCGACTTCCAATCGTAAGATTCGGTCATTTTTAGCAATCAATAAAATAACACCGTCATCAATCTTTTTTCGACCTATTTTCCATGCCTCTGCCACCCGTATACTAAACTGAGCAATATCTTCAGGTCGAGTTGTAGGAACAATGAGTACAGCTATCTGACTGCCTTTTTTATCCTCAAATGCTAATAATTTTGTTTCTAGTGTGGTGAGTTGTTCATTACTAAGCGTGGCAGTAAGATCGGTAACTCGCTGTGATAACTGAGGAATTTCAAACTCAGCCCAAGCTGTCGTCAGACAAAGCAGAAGAACAAAGAAGATGCTACATCGAGACAGTGAAAACATGGCAGACTTTAATTTTCCGGAGCCATGGCTGGCTGAGGAGTGGCAAAATCTACTTTCGGAGGTTGTGCTATCGCTTTTTCATTATCGACAGTAAAGCTTGGCTTAGTTTTATGACCAAATAACATGGCAGTGAGGTTACTTGGAAATGATCTCACTATCACGTTATAGTCCTTAACTGAGACGATATAGCGATTCCGTGCAACAGTAATGCGGTTTTCCGTGCCCTCTAATTGTGCTTGTAAATCTCTAAATAATCCATCTGCTTTAAGCTGAGGGTAATTTTCAGCAACTACTAACAAACGTGATATGGCACTGGTCATCTCTCCTTGGGCAACGATAAACTTTTTGAACGCCGCTTCATCATTAACCAAGTCCGGAGTGGCTTGTATAGCACCAACTCTGGCACGTGCTTCAGTTACCTGCGTCAATACTTCTTTTTCGTGAGCTGCATAACCTTTGACCACATTCACAAGGTTTGGCACTAAATCCGCTCGACGTTGATATTGATTTAACACTTCTGCCCAAGAAGCAGTAATGTTTTCATCACTAGTCTGCAAGGTGTTATAGCCACACCCTGTAAAAGTGGTGATCATCAATAAAGCAATTAACATTCTGAACATATCAATCTCTCTGCTAGTAATTGTAGAAGTCTGCTGCCAAGACTGATTTCTACTTGTAAAAATAAAATTGCCCATGCAATTAACACTGAGCCAGTTTATAACTAACATAATGAATAGACAATGCGTATAAATACCAATAAGGAACTTATAACAAATTATCCATTTCAACTATTCAAAGTGACGTCCTGTTTCAAATTTATAAGCGACATAGAAGATATATTGCATTTTTTTAGTTTTTTTTATTTCTGTCTTGAAAATATTACAGTAGCTATTTAGGGTAAAAAATTAAGCGGGGTTAATTCGTATTTCATCAGTGTCATTATTTAATATTCGTTAAAATCATAATCTTTTTTTATGGAACATTTCATGCTTTATTTTTAAACTAGAACCTAGAAGACCTATAGAATGAGCCTTTAAGGTCAATAAACCCTATAACTAATAAGATCTCCGTATAGTATTTGTTCAGCCGACTGATCATCGGTTTGATTAAGAGCGTCTTTTCCAGTATTTCAAAAGTAACATCCGGTTTCAAATTTATAAGCCATATAGAAGATATATTGCAGTTTTTTAGTGTTGTTTTTTTATTTCTGTCTTGAAAATATTACAGCCCACCAGCAGCAATAACGGTAACCTTCAATAAGTATGTATCAAAAATATTACAGCACAGCTATTTATAGCTATAAATTAAGTAGGGTTAATGCGTATTTCATCAGTAACTTTACTTAATACTCATTAAAATCATCAGGTTATTTTTATGGCACACTTCATGCTTAAGATTTAGTTATAAGGTAATATTTTGAAATATGCTTGACTTTCGAAAGTCATCTAACGTAACTCAATATAACATAAGAAAAATAAATATGAACATATACACCAGTAAAGTGAATATAATTTCGTTTCAAAGTTGCATAGATAAACGACATTGATTTGATAAATAAATGTATAAATTGAATAGGAGATCTTCACCAATGAATACAAAAATAAAACTGATCGGTGGCGCTATCGTTGCCCTGTTTATGATAGGGGGGGGCAAGCTCTGGCCCTTCAGCCAACAGAGAAAGATTACAATCTTAAGCTTTTAGGAAAATACCTGTTTTTCGATAAACTTTCTAATCCAGCGACACAATCTTGTTCATCCTGCCATACACCCTCTGGAGGCTGGACTGGCGGAGACTCAAAGATCAATGAAACCGTAGTTGCCGTTCCCAGTGCCAGGGGTGACACCAGTGGCAACTTCAGGCCACCCACGAATGCCTATGCGAGTTTAGTCCATAAATTTGAAATAGTATGTACACATAATACAGATAATAAACCTTCAACCAGACCTTGTGGAGGAAATTTTTGGAACGGTCGCGCTTTAGGGGATTCTGCTGATCAGATCGATCCATTAATCTTGCTAGGCAACGATAGGAATGCGGTCGAGTCCGTAGCTGGATTATGGGATAAGGGTGACGGATTGCGGATTTTTGGTACGCCAGATCAAGAAAAATGGACAAAATACCTCGGTCCTACTGCAGATCAGGCCCATGCTTCGCCCTTCTTAAACCAGGTCGAACAAGGGCTTAAAGATAAAGCTGCGGTATGTGATTTGGTAAAAGAGAAAAGTTATGCTGCACTTTATCAGCAGGTCTGGGGAGAACCTCTTGATTGCACAGTAAGTACTCTAGTTGAGCCTTATGATGCTGTTAACATTACATTTGCACGCTTTGCTGTAGCACTTGCTGCCTATCAAAAGAGCAAAGATGTCAATGCATTTGACTCCAAACGAGACCGAGCGCTTAGAGCAGACCCTGATGGCAAATTTCCGCTCGATGGTTTTACTGATCAAGAAAATTTGGGTCATGATTTATTTTACAATACCAATAAGCTCTCTGGATTGGTGGACCCAAGCATAGTGCCTACACTTAAAACGCCCACTCCAGGGTCGCCCTTATCAAAAGAAGATACAGCTTTTAATACTGCCGCTCAAGCTATTAAAGTTTACCCAAACCTGCCGGTAACGAATTGTACGACTTGTCACTCTCCAACTGGCAAAAATGATCCAGCCTTTATTACAGCAGAGTCTTTAGCAGACATTGGTCCTAAATTGGGTATTAAACCTAATGAGCTTTTTACTGATCTGAGCTACCACAATATAGGTTCCCCGCATAATTATGAGACGCCTGGAGAGCATAAAAAATTAGACGATCCAACTATTATTCAGTTAGCAAATCTTACTGGGAATGATAAACACAAAGGAATGGTGAAAGTTCCTACCCTACGTAACGTTGACAAGCGTAGTAGTAGAAAGTTTGTGAAAGCCTATGGTCATAATGTTTATTTCAAGAGCCTAGGAGCCTGTCGGATAATAGATATGAGTGTCTGATATTTTGTGGTGCCATTATGCAAAAGAAGCA
>CAMDMN010000096.1 GCA_945901965.1 Legionella genomosp. 1
CCTGCATCTTGGTGTGCCTTATGTGATTGTCGTCGAAAAACATTCATAATACGCATCAAGATCTGTAGGTCAACCAATTTTTTCAATTCATAACATATTGTTTATCATCGCTTTTTTAACCATGAAAAATAAGTGTCGATCCCTCAGGGACGGACTCCACCAAATAATAACCAACTTCTGGTTAATATTAACATTAGCTATAATAAAGGAACTGATTTATAGTAACTTTAGGTGACCGTCCCGGACCGTCCCCAATTAATCATATACCAAAACCAGATCTTGGAACTTTAGGTGACCGTCCCGGACCGTCCCCAATTAATCACTGCTCTGAACTTATCAAACTTGCCTTATAACGCCCCAACATTTGCATCATTTTGCTAAGACCTTCAACCTTCGTTGGAGACACAAATAGATGAACATGATTTGTCATGAGCACATACGCGTGTACCTGACATTCATGTTCATTGGCCGCGTCCAACAACTTCTCTAAATAAAATAAAATTTGAGTTGATTGAGTTACAACATATGAATAATTGGTGCTATCATTGATTTAATATTAGGAACTGTAAAATAATAACTCGTAGTAGATTCAACTGCTGTTTCCAAGATCATGGGGGTATCAATCTGTGACGAATATTAGTTCTCAAACATTTAGTCAGTCGGCTGAACAAATCGGTTTTGTGATTACTCATGAATGCCATGAAGACTCAGAAGTAAAACTAATGAAAACCAAAGTGCAAGATAGTTACACGCTTTGGGGAACAATTTTATCTGATAAACTGTTCATAAATTTGGGTTTATGGGATAAATCGCTCTACAATGAATATCAGAGCTTGGATTTTGATTTTTCAAAAATCAGCAATGTACAGGATATTAATTCACAATTACACCTCTACTATATGATTAGGCCATTAATACGACGTCATTTTTTTGGTAAACGATTACTTGAGATTGGTTGTGGTAATGGTCTTGGACTAAAAGCAAGCTCTCAATTATTAAAAGCAAACTATGCATTAGGTATTGATTTAGTTCATCTGCACACCAGTTCTGCCAGCAAGAGTTTTTATAAAAAAAATGAACTCAATTATATTCAATCAGATGCAGAAATTTTACCGGTAGCAAATAACAGTTTTGATCTTGTGATGAATATTGAAAGTTCTCATCTTTATCCAAGAATAGAGCATTTTTTTTCTGAAGTGTCGCGAGTTCTAGCGCCAGGTGGTTATTTTTGTTATGCCGACCATAACGCACCCAACCGAGCACAAGCCGCAAAATTTGAAGCCTTCCTTAAAAAAAACCCATATTTAAAAGTTATTCAAAAATCCAATATCACAAAGCTAGCTCAAGCCTCCATACATAGGCGTATCGTTGCGAATGAAAATTGGTTTTATAATTTCTCTCAGAGATTATTTGGTACTGATAGTCAGAATTTTGCTATGAATATGTTACATTTGGCTTATGCGATGGGCCTCATTTTTCTTCCTTGGTGGAAAATTCACTTTAAGCAACCTGAGCTCCGTTATATTGCAAAAGCGGCTCGTAAAGAAAAATTCTGGGGTAAAAAATATTATTTTTATTATTTAATTCAAAAAGTTGAGTCTTCATGAGGCTAAAAAAAATACAAGAAGTGGTTTATACGTATGGTGATGAATATCAGCTGCAAAAACTGCTCTATAAATCAAAAGAACCCATTTTAATCAAAATTAAAGATTTCACAGATCAATTTACGATAGATTATTTTATAAAAAATTCAAAAGGACTCACCACCTACAGTACGTTTGCAAACGATAAATGTATAGCTCATCAAGAAGGTGATATTAAAAAATCGCTGGATGAAATTAAACAAAACATATCTCATCGAATTTTTGGTCATTATTATCAACAATGCTTTACTGAAGAAATTGAAAAGCATGTCCCGCTCTGGCAAACCATTCCATTTCGCCCACGACTTTTCAGTCAACATGTAAAATGCTCGTTTTTTTTTGGCGGCAAAGGTTCTCATACCCAAATTCATTATGATCGAGAACATCCTTCTATTCTACATTTATGCTTATCCGGAAAGAAGGAGATGTTATTATTTACTAAAGAACAAAATGAACACCTATATAAAGTTCCTTTTGTTGGGGATTCACTAATTGATTTTAGCCTACCGAAGGAAACCATAGCCAAAAAATTCCCAAAAATGGATAAGGCCGAGGGATATGAGGTGATGCTTGAAAAAGGAGACATGCTATTTATGCCTAGAAATTGCTGGCATTATACCCGCTACCATGATGCTTCCGCAGCCACCTCCTATGTCTTTTATCCCAATAAATTTCTGCATCTTTATGGATACTTTACCGGATACTTTTATATTGGTTATAAAGAACGCACGGGATTTAGAGTGAGTGAGTGGCCTCTATTTAAAAAACTTGATCAAAGTTATCCATTTGCGACAGGACCAAAAAAATTGTTCTTAAAAATATTAGCGGCAAGCCTTTATATTTTTTTATTACCCAGCATTAGTATCACTGCTTACTTTTCTGCCAAATATAGACCACGAAAATTCTATTAACAGCCATAGCTAGGCTTTTTTTCTTAACCCATTAATTGAATGACCAACTTATAGTTAATATTAGCTATAATAAAGGAATTGATTTTTTACAAGATGACTGAATTTTTTTGATATCCTTATCAGACAGCGCCAGTGTAAATAAATTTTCGTACAATTTATTTCTTTCATCTTTATTTTTTGCCATTGATAAATATAAATAATGAGGCGAAATTATTGTGTTCTTTTTTCCTAACGCGTTTGCATGATAGCTAGACCATTCATAATTTGATGGATGTTTTACCATGTAAGCTCTAACAGGATTTAATTCAATATATCTCATACAAATAAAGAAATAAGCATCATCACTAATAGTTGATGATTTATACCGTCCTTCAAAAAGTGAACCAGTCCGCTCGTAATTATAGTTAAAATAGTGAGCATAACAAGTTCCTAATTTTCGCATCATCTTGATAAGATTATCTTGCGTTTTAGGAGTAACTAACATGTGCGTATGATTTGTCATTAAAACATAAGCATGTATATCACAGTCATATTCAATTGATGTCTCATATAATTTATTCAGAAAATAATAATAGTCTCTTGGCGCATTAAATATATTTTGTCTATTATTTCCACGCTGGATAATATGATGGGGCTGTCCCGCAATTACAACTCTTGGTTGTCTCGGCATAACTATTCCTTAATCGATTTTGGACTCAGTGAGAAGTTATACTTTTTTTATAAATTATTCAAATGTTTAAAATAATTAGTAGGGACGGTCCGGGACGGGCTCCGCTAAACAATGACCAACTTCTGGTTAATAACCCTCACGGGCCGTCCCCAATTAGTCCCAATTAGTCATTAAGCATTAAGGATCCATATAATTGCATTTAAGTATCCCGCAAAAATTAACCAAATCAAATAAGGAATCAGCATGACGCAACTCAATTTATAGTTATTGCGGATGATGATAATTGTTATCAACGTCAAGATAATGATCAACGTGATGCAAATAAGGCTTGCTCCAATCCAATGCAAATAAAAGAAAAGTGGCGTCCAAGCCCAGTTCAGTAACACTTGTAGAGTATAAAAAACAAGGGCTAATTTAGCCTTTGGTTGATGGCGAAATTGCCAAAGTGCATAACCTGATACAGCGAGCATACAATATAAAATAGACCAAACGATTGGAAAAACAATATTAGGCGGGGTAAGAATCGATTTATGCAATGTGGGATACCATGATAAAATATCATATTGAGTAATCTGACCAAAACCATAACCAATGATCTGAAAGACAATAATCCAAATAAGTGGGCCTTTGACTTTTATTAACATAAATAACCCTCTTTTTGAAGTAAGTGAGCGAAGCCTTCTTTATAGGTTGGATAGGTTAATTCTATATTGAGCTCCTTCTTCAGTTTGGCATTTGAGACCCGCTTATTATGTGAATAAAATTCTTGAGTCATAGGTGACAATGTGGCCATTTCATAAGCTACCCTCTTTAAAGGGGGAAGTTGTAGTAATGATGTAGCATATTCATCAACGACATGACTTGGTGCAGGCTCATCATCTGCAACATTATAGATCGTAATACCAATCTTAGGATTTTTCATTGCGGCAACAATAGCCAACACAATATCTTCCACATGAATTCTTGAGAAAAATTGGCCATCCTTTACAATAGTATCGTTTTTGCCGGACATCAATCGAGCTAAAACGTTTCGCCGCGGCCCGTAAATACCAGCCAATCTAAAAATAGTTAGGGGCAGTTGATATGCTGCTGCAAAAGAACTCCATTCATTCTCAGCAGCAAGTCTTAATTGCCCCTGGCTCCCAAGAGCAATTGGCTTGGAAGATTCATCCACCCAATGACCTTGATGATCACCATAAACACCTGTAGATGATAAATATCCGATCCATTGAATATTTTTAACGTACTTTTTTAACAAATTTTTAAAATTCACCAACACTGGATCACCAAGGTCATGAGTTGGTGGAGTGCTAATCAAAATATGAGAGGCCGTTGCTAAAGCCTGTTCAATACTTTTTTCTGAAAAATTAATAAGTTCGCAATCAAATTCGCGGTTATAACCTAATTCATCGTTGTTTCTTGTTGTAGCTGTGACTTTGATATTTATTTCTCGTGCTTTTTGTGCCAAAAAATGAGCTGTATAGCCAAAACCAAAAATCAATAGATGTGGCTGCATGTTAATCCTTTTTATAAGGTTGCTTTGTTCTAATCATTTTATAATGAATCAGAGCCTGTGTTCTTGCCTCAAGGTGATCAACGATTGGTTCAGGATAATCTTTACCTAAGCATAACCCAATTTTGTCTTGTGGCGCCATCCATGGTTTATGAACCCATTGGACAGGGACCGATTTAAGCTCAGGAACCCATTGCTTAACATAATCGCCATTGGGATCAAATTTTTCGCCCTGTAAAATGGGATTAAAGATACGAAAATATGGGGCGGCATCAGTCCCACATCCAGCAACCCATTGCCAACTCGCTGAATTACTCGCTAAATCAGCATCAACTAACGTATCCAAAAACCAGCTCGCGCCAATACGCCAGTCAATTAATAAATCTTTTGTTAAAAAAGAAGCGACAATCATGCGTACTCGATTATGCATATAACCTGTATGCCATAACTCCCTCATGCCAGCATCTACGATAGGATATCCTGTCATCCCTTTTTGCCAGCACTTTAAAAAAGTGTCGCTATTTTCCCATGGAAAAATATCAAAATCGGACTTGTAATTAGCCTTAGGCAGAGACGGAAAATGATACAATAAATAATAAGAAAATTCCCGCCACCCTATTTCAGATAAAAACCGATCGACGGACTTCCAATCGCAATCTTTATCCAATTTCACCAATTCAATAGCACGCCAAATTTGCCAAGGACTAATTTCTCCAAAATGCAAATGAGGGGAAAGTTTTGAAGTAGCATCTTTAATAGGTTCATCACGAGACGTGTTATAGCCCTTAAGATTGATGTCAATGAAATTGGCTAATTTCCTGCAAGCACCTTCTTCGCCAGGCTGCCAATAATCTCCGAATGCGATAGCCCAATTCGGCTTATTCGGTAATAGTTTCCAACTGGCAAGTGAATCGCTATGAGCCTCCAATGCTTTGGGTATGCGGGGCATAGTATATGGCTTAGGAATGTTCATTTGTTTTAAACAAGTTTGCCAATATGGTGTGAACACTTTAAAAAATTGACCCGACATATTTTTGATTTGCCAAGGTTCATGGAGCAAACTACCATTTATACTCTCAATGCTAATTCCACCTGTTTGAAGAACTTTTTTTATTACCGTGTCACGCTCTATTGAAACAGGATCATAACAACGGTTCCAATAGATAGACTCGATTTGATAATCTTCTACCAATTGTTTTAAAACATCTAATGATTTTCCCTGACGTAGACACAAATTCAATCCCAGTTTTTTTAAGCCCTGATCCAACGACGTTAAACTATGATGAAGCCACCATCGCTGGGATCCGCCTATGGGGGTGTGGATTTCATCCAGAATATATAGTGGGATAATAAAATCATGATGACGACAAGCCTCTGCAAATGCAGGATTATCACAAAGACGCAAATCTTGTCTGAACCATACGATGGCAGTAGACGTCATGTTTATTCACCTTTGATTATAAAAATTAACTATATTCATGACGCAGTGCATCAACCAAGTTTGGATAACGAAATTCATAACCTAACTTTATTAAACGATTTGGCACTACACGCTGCCCATTAAGCAAGAGGCAATCACCCATTTCACCAAATAAAATTCGAATCACAAAAGCCGGTATTTTTAATAGCAATGGGCGACGCATCGTCGTCGCTAATAATCTCGCAAATTCAGCTTGGCTTACAGGATGGGGGGATGTAAGGTTAAATACTCCATTTAAATCGGGCCTGTTTAACAAGAATATGATGGCGCCCACAACATCATCGATATGCACCCAGGACATCATCTGCTTTCCATCCCCAATAACACTTCCAAATCCCATATAAAAACTTGGGTAAAGCTTTTTTAGAATACCTTCGCCGTAACCAATTACAACTCCAAAACGGGTACTTGCTACATTCAAACCATAATCAATCGCTGGTTGCAGCGCTTGCTGCCAACGAATTCCTATCTCGCTCATAAAATCACGAGGATGTTCAAAATCAATAGGACTATCCTCATCCAGCTCCACATTATCTGCATTGTCCTGCATTCCGTAAATTCCCACAGCGTTTGCACAAATAAAATGTGGCTTGGCTTCATTTTTTTTGACCCAGTCAACCAACGTGGATGTTGTTTTAACACGAGATTGAATGATTTGTTCTTTAACACTGTTGTTCCAACGCGAAGCAGCAATGTTATAACCACAAAGATTAATTACAGCATCATACGTACTAGCATCTAAATTAGGAAGGCCTTCCCAAGTAACGGTATTAACAGGTTTGGTAAAATGGTGATGGAGGTTCTCCAGACTGCGCCCTAATACCGTAATAGTATGATTTAATTGCAAAGCCATTACCAATTTTTTACCAATGAATCCGGTGGCACCTGCGATTAATATTTTCAAGCGATTGCTCCTTAGGTAAGACATCTAATTTTCTAGGGGCTGTTAGACGCTTATTGTTCATAATACTCATGAATGCATTTTCGGACGTAAAATTCACGTTCTTTACTACTCTTACTTTGACCTAAAATAACCAAATTATGCGTCCATGATAATTGTCGCACCAACGGTGAAACAATTTAACCATCATAATAGAATAAATATAAAAAACCAGGTTAAAAATAAAATAACGGAGCAAATAAACTCAGTTTAGTTAATGTTCCTCCCATAATCTTAACTATATTAACTATAAAAAGTGGGGACGGTCCCGGACCGTCCCCACTAAATAAATACTAAATACTAGCTTCTTACCCCTGATTCAAAAAGCCGCATTAATTGATACAGAAAATGCCTGAGTGCTCACACTCCCAGAACTAGTTCCCGAGTTATTGCCAATACGCGCCGAGCCGTTTGGCAACGTATCGCTCCAAGGCCCGCCCCAGTT
>CAMDMN010000097.1 GCA_945901965.1 Legionella genomosp. 1
TCATGGGTGCTCAAATTTTTAAGAATTTTTTTTGCTGTTAGTTCGGTATCTGTTATAGAGTTTAGGTTATTAAGAATAATAGCAAATTCATCTCCACCTAAACGTGCGATATAATCACTATGGCGGAGACAACTTTTAAGTTTTATAGAAAATTCTTTTAAAATAAAATCACCGATATGATGCCCTAAATTATCATTTATTTTTTTAAAATCATCGATATTTATAATTAAAAGCGCTATTTTTTTGTTGTGGCTTTTAGCCTCTTCGATTTTATCATGAATAGTTTTATCAAATTCTTCGCGATTATGGATGCCTTTTATTAAGTCTTTTGACAATAATAAATTAAGTTGGTGAGAGTTTTCATATAATTTTTTTTGTAGATCAGTAATTAGTTGTATTCCTTTTATTTTTGAGCACAATGCCATGGAACTAAAAGGTTTAATTATATATTCATGGATCCCGGCATCTATTCCTAGTGCAATTACGCCATCATCATAAGAAGATGATATAATTAATATTAGGAAGGGATCTATATTATTGGTTTCTTTCAATTTGGTGGCACATTCATACCCGCCTATGGACTTAAGCTCTGCATCAAGGATTATTAAATCAAAGCGATTTTTGGAAAATAATTCAAGAACTTGGTCACAATTTTCAGCTAAAAATAATTCATGTCCTAACATTTGTAGAGAAAGGGCGAGTTTTATTAATAACTTTTTATCACTATCAGCAACAAGAATCCGCATTAATATTCCATTATGTCTAATACTTAATTTAAGTATAGGCTAAAATACTTATTTTGCTCGGAATTATCATGTTATTTTCCGTAAGATAGCCTTCAATTAAATATTTATGATACAATCGCAAATTTTATGAATCTTTAGCTCTGAGGGTGAGATATGAATGTAGATAGTGTTTATCCTAAAGTCAGGGAAATTATTGCTGATGTATTGGTTGTTGATGAAAAAGACATTTCTTTGCAAAAACGTTTAATTGCTGATTTAGGTGCTGAATCAATTGATTTCCTTGATCTTGTTTTTCAGTTGGAAAAAGAATTTAGTATTAAGATTCCGCGTGGCCAGATTGAAAAAAATGCTCGTGGCAATTTAACTGAAGATGAGTTTGAAAAAGGCGGAGTTCTTACTGCTAATGGGCTTATATCTCTTAAAAACTATCTTAGTGAAATTCCAGCGGAACATTTCAAAGATAATATGAAAATGAATGAAATTCCTATGTTATTTTCAGTTGAAACTTTTTGTAAGTTGATTGTTGCGGCTGTAACTGAGCAAACTGCACTTGAAACTGTAGTCTAATGAGTTTTTTATTTGTAGATAGAATATTGCAATTATCCCGTGGCAAATTTGTTCGTGGGATAAAGCATGTTAGTCAAGATGACCCTTATCTTTGCTATGATAAACAAGGTAAACTTTGTTTTATTCCATCTCTTGTTGGTGAAGCTTTAGGCCAACTTGCAGCGTGGTCTGTTATGGAAGCTAATGGTTTTACCATGCGACCAGTTGCGGGTCTTGCATCATGCGCTCGGTTAATTCGTCCAACTTATGTTGGCGAAACGCTATTGCTTGAGTCATTTATCGATCGTCTAGATGAGTCAGTTGTGCAGTATCACTCGGTGGCTTCAGTTGGCGATGAAGTCGTATTTACCTTAGATGGTGCTTTAGGGCCTTTATTACCGATGGAAGACTTTATTGATCCTCTAGAGGTTACACGGCAATTTAATGAAATTAATCGTCCTGGCGAATGGCCGCTATTAGTTTCAGAAGGTAGCGAAAAATTATCCGATAATTTTGTGCCTGACGTAGTTCCTTTTGTTTTTGATCGTATTATTGCGTGTGAGCCTGGAGTTAACTTATCTGCAGAAATGCAATGTAATCCTCTTGCGCGTTATTTTCCTGATCATTTTCCAAGAAAGCCTGTATTACCAATGACTGTGTTACTTGAGTCTAAGATTAATTTGGCAAATAAATTTTTAGAGCTTTCTTCTTTTTTAAAACAATATAAAGTTTATGAGCTTCGTAAAATTAAAATGAAAGATTTTATTTTGCCAGGGGATGTAATCATTTGTCATCTTAGCGTTAAATCTCATGAAGAAAATAAATTGGTTTTGAATTTTCGTAGCGAAGTTGCCGGTAAATTAGTTTGTGTATTAGATTTGGTAATGGTCTTAAGTTAAATTGATCTTGAGGTTGAATCGATGAAAAAACGACGAGTTGCAATTACCGGATTAGGTGTTGTAAGTCCTTTGGGCAATGATGTGGCGTCTACTTGGCATAATTTATTTGCAGGTAATTCTGGCGTTGATGTAATTAAACAATTTGATGCTAGTGCTTTTCCTACTTATATTGCGGCTGAAGTTAAGCAATTTAGCCTGCCATCTTCATTATGTAATAAAAAAAATAAGCATGTAATTCCATTTACATCGTATGCTTTAGCTGCGGCAGCAGAGGCATTTGATGATGCCGGGATTATGCCAACTAAAGAGACTAGTAGTCGCTGGGGTGTAGTTACTGGTAGTGGCATGATGACGGCTGAGTTTGATTATCTTAATCGCTTTCAAGAGTCATGTGCTCCTAATGGTGAGACTGATTGGAATTTATTACAAAAAAATTCTAGAGAATTTTATAATTTAACAGATTTTAGCAAAACTATATCTAATTCTGGCTTGTCGTTATTGATCCAACAATTTGGTATTGAGGGCTATGCAAGCTCGGTGCATACTGCTTGCGCTTCTAGTGGACAAGCACTTGGATTGGCAATGCAAGTGATTCGTCGTGGAGATGCTGATTTTATGTTGGCAGGTGGCTTTGATTCGATGATTAATCCGCTAGGATTATCAAGTTTCTGTCTTTTAGGCGCTTTATCTACTTATAACGATACGCCAAAAACTGCTAGTCGCCCATTTGATGGTACGCGTAATGGTTTTGTCTTAGGTGAAGGGGCGGCTTTTCTAATTCTTGAAGAATGGGAAAAGGCTAGGGCTCGTGGGGCACATATTTATGCGGAATTAGGTGGCGAAGGTAATACTCTAAGTTCATATCGCATCACTGACTCACATCCTAATGGCGATGGTGCAATTCAGGCGATAGAAAAGGCATTAAAAGATGCTAATTTAAAAGAGTTAGATGTTGACTATATTAATGCGCATGGCACTTCGACAAAAATGAATGATTTAAGTGAAACGAATGCGATAAAAGCAGTCTTTAAAGAAAGCGCTAAAAAAATACCCGTAAGCTCTACAAAAGGACAGACTGGCCATTTGATTGCTGCTGCTGGAGCGTTAGAAGCGGTGATATCGGTTTTATGCATTGAACATTCGTTAGTGCCGATGACTGCTAATTTAACTACCCCTGATCCTGACTGTGATTTGGATTATGTTACAGATAAGCCTCGAGAAAAATCATTAGGGGTGGTACTTTCGAATTCCTTTGGTTTTGGTGGATCTAATAGTTGCTTATTATTTAAGCATCCTGAATTTTAAGGAGATTAGAAATGAGCAAAGATAATCGAGTTTTTATTACTGGTTGTAGCGCATTAACCGCATCTGGTGCTACAGCTGATGATACTTGGGCTCAAATTAAAGCAGGTAAATCTTCTATTGGTGAAATAGAGCAATGGGATCTATCTACTTGGGAACATCGTTTGGGTGGTGAGTTAAAAAATTTTGAACCAGCTAAAATGTTGCCTGATCGAAAATTAATGAAAGTAATTTCGCGGCAAGATGTCATGGGCATAAATGTTGCCATGCAAGCGGTTGAGCATAGTCAATTATTACCATTTCGCGATACTTTATCATCACCTAATAATTTTAATGAAGAAACTGCGGTGTATGTTGGATCTCCTGGCAATAAATATTATCAACAATATGATTTTTTACCGCTAGTTGCTAAAACTAACAAAGATATGCAGCATTTCGCACGCGATCTATTTGGCGAGGTGCATCCTATGTGGCTATTACGCATTTTGCCTAATAATGTTTTAGCCTACGCAGGAATTACATATGGATTTAAAGGGATTAACCAAAATATAGCTAATCATGCGGTAAGTGGCACCCAAGCTATTATTGAAGCTTATCATGCTATAAAAAATGGACAAGCAAAGCGTGCTTTAGTGGTGGCCTATGATGTAGCCCATGAGCCTCAGGCTTTATATTATTATGCAAAATTAGGCGTTATAAGTACTAAGCACTTAAAACCTTTTGATAGCGAGCATGATGGTACAATATTGGCGGAAGGGGCGGCTGCGATTATTTTAGAATCTGAAGAATCTGTTAAAGAACGTGGCGCTACATGTTATGGTGAAATTGCTGGTGGTCTATCTAATTCTGAGGCTGCTGGATTGTTTTCTATTGAGTCAGATGGCGCACATTTAGCTTTATTAATGAAAGATTTGTTAACCCGCGTTAATTTAACTCCAGATGATATTGGTTTAATAGTTGCCCATGGTAATGGGAATCAAAAATCAGATCTTAGTGAAGCTTCGGCAATTAATAATCTATTTGGTGAAAAATCTCCTCCAGTAACCGCTTTTAAATGGTCTATGGGGCATACAGTTTGTGCCTCAGGTATAATAGATGCTGTGTTAACTTCTTATGCTTTACGCTCTAACTGTATTCCAGGGATTGCAAATTTAAACAATCTTGCCACATCATGCCAAAACTTAAATGCATCTAGAGAAACAAGGAGTTTGGCTGCTAATAAAACTAGTGCGTTATTAATAAATCGAGGGTTTGCGAGTATGAACGCATGTTTGGTCATAAATTATGGCAGCTGATTTAAATGAATTTTTGGATGTAAATCAAGGCGTAGTGGATAAAATTACTAAACTTAAAGTCTCTTGGGCGGGCTTATTTGCATATTATTTTATTCCCTATCGACGCAAAGTTGTGCGGGCAAATATGGATCAAGTATTTGGCGAAACACTTAGTTCTACGCAAAAGACCCACCTTGCCAAAGCCTTTTATTCGCACTTCATTCGTTCGATAAAAGAAACATTACAACTGCGGTTCATGTCTAATGAAAAATTACGTGGCTTGGTTGAAGTGCGTGGATATGAGCGCTTGCTTGCAATCCATGCTAAAAAACAGGGCGTGTTAATTTTAACTGGACATTTCGGTAGCTGGGAATTCGCACCTATTGGTGGTATTGCTAATTTTAAACAATTTAAAGGCCAGTTTCATTTTATTCGTCGTACGTTAAAAATAAAAATAATCGAGCGCATTTTATTTAGTAGTTTTTATCGCGCAGGTCTACAAGTTATTCCTAAACAAAATTCATTAGATAAAGTTTCTATTGCTTTAGAGCAAAATGATGCGGTAATTTTTGTACTTGATCAGCATGCGATTATCGATAATCGTGATGGGATCCCTGTGGAATTTTTTGGTAAAAAAGCAGGAACATATCGAAGTTTGGCAACTTTTTCACGAAATACAGAGGTTCCAGTAGTCCCTGCCGCATGTTATCGAGTAGAAAATGGACGTCACGTTTTAGAGTTTAATGAGCCAATCCCATGGCAAGATTACGGCAATAGATCCGAATCTCTTTATCGCAACACCCTTGCCTATAATCAAGCGCTAGAGCGCATAATATTAGCCCATCCCGAGCAATGGGTATGGTTTCATAAGCGCTGGAAGTTAAAGGATATTATCTGAAATTGGGTTAAGATCTAAGTCCTTTCAACCATTGCAACAAGACTAGGTAATAGTTATATGAAATAAATTTTTTAATTTTTGATACTCATATCATTTAGGCATGATATAATACAATCAGAACAAAATTGATGAGAGTCATTATGGAAAAAAACACTACCGAGCCAACTTTAGATTTTACTCTAAATACAGAAGATGCCATTAAGGCTTGGGATGCTCTTGAATCGCCTATTAAAGAAAGGTTGATACCACATCTTAATACGCTAAAATCTAAGTCGATTTTAGATGATGGGGCCGCCATGTTGATAATGAACAACCGCTTTTATGCGTCATGGTTAACCAACTTGCTACTACAACTGCATTCAATGCAACGCCCTTTGTCTGACCACTTAGATGCAATTGCACCGCGAGCCCATGTTGCTAAAAAACTTGAGTTTATATTAAAAAAACTAGTGGGCTTAGGCTGCGTGATGGATAATAAACTTACTAATTCTGTACTTTCCATAAAAGACGTTGATGCGTTTGATTCTCTTATTGATTTTTGGCTTCAAATGAAGATGTTTGATCAAAAAAGCTTGAGCTGTTTTTTTGACAAAAAAATAGCCCACATCGATTCATATGTTAATTGTCTTAAATTGCTTTTTAAATGGCATTTAAACTCAGATTCAGTCATCGAGCAGTTGGACAATATTGCGGAACCAAATTTAAGAACAGTGGATTATTGTTTGCATTCATTAGATACCGGTGGTGTTCTATCACAAGAACTATGGGCGGCACTTATTGCGCATCAAGATAATTCACTACAAATTAATGAAGGCTTAACTTTATTAAATACCTGTATGGACTCAGCATTAAAACCAGAGCATGCCTTAACTGTTATTAAAGCTGCAGAAGCTGCGAAAGCAGTTGCTGGGAGTTTAGCTTTTCTTATAAAGGCGGGGCTCGATTCAAGCGATTTGTGTGAGGAGCTTTTGCGTACCAAGGCCTATTCTAAGGCCATAGAGATCGTGTTGTTTCAGTTGACTAGACAACATGGAGCCACCCATGAAAACATTAAATATATGTTTCAGGTGGCTCCTATGCTCATAGATCCGATTATAATGAGCAAGCTTCAAAGCATTCCTTTTTTTTCACCTATACCAACAAAACAATTTAATGAGCTATTTAAGCAATTGCTCTTATTATCCCCAGATGCACCAGAAGGGGAAAGAAAAGAAGCCTTGTTGTACTGCGCAAATATTCTTAATCTTGCGGATAAGCCAGGTGGCGGATCACTAGGGGAGCGCGCGCCACAATCTTTATTTCCCTCACCTTAATAGAAAATCAACTTGTACCATGGATACCTGGGATGGGGTTTTCTAAGCTGTCATCTTCTGGCCTAATATTATGTATGGCTTCCCTTGCTTTTTGTGTTTTATTAACATCAGCATCTGAGGCAACCGGTGGTGTATCTGGTGTCTGGCCTGTTATTTCTAAATCAGCTCCGCCAACTGATCCTTCCCGTCTTAAAGCCCCAGCATCAGGAGGCAGAGGCACTCTACTTCTTTGCTGAGCTTCCACTACGTTGACTATTAGACAAGCGCGTTGATAGGCTTCATTAGGAGTTGCTTTTTCCTTTAAAGCCATGCGATATGTTTCTCTAGCAGCATCCCATCGTTGTAATGATACGGTTGCTTTATCCCCAAAGTTAGGATTCAATACATCAGCCGTACGGAATCTAAGATCTTCTGGTACTTTAGGTCCCCAGATAGTTGTAGACAGACCCAGACCATCCTTTGAGCGAACGACCCTTCCAAGTGCCTGTGCCCTTGTTAGTGGCCCTGCCAATGAAAAGTCGTCATCAAAATTTGGTTCTAGATTAACACTAATCTCGGCTTTAACATCGGTGATGCTAAC
>CAMDMN010000098.1 GCA_945901965.1 Legionella genomosp. 1
AGCCTTAGCAAATTGTAATGATGACTTTAATCAATCTTCAAAATCTATATTTATGAATCTTGTCAAATCCACCCGTAATAATCATTTATATGATGATACTATTGGTTGTTTCTTGCAACTTGAACCAATAAAAGTTAGTTTTTCAAATGATGCAAATATAATTAAATTAGCGAAAGGAATTCATCAATCAACTATTGATACTACACCTCATCAAAGATGCTCAGGTTTAGTAAAACTTTCATCAATTGGATCGCTTCGAAAGAAAAAGAATTTCTTAAAAAAATATTTAATTAATTCTTTAGCGTATATGTATACAAAAGTTCTACCCACACCTAATTTAGATCACAAAACATTAAGGTTATGTGAAAGACTAATAACTTCAAAAAAATCAGATGATTTTATTATCAACGTTAATGTACATAAAAGTTTTATACACAAACAAAAAACCTTAAAAGAAAATGATTTCTTTGGTTTGAAACATAAAAAAACTAAGTCACACCAATTTGACTTATTAGAAATTGACCGTTTATTTGACGTTTGTTTTTTAAGAGATGACCATAATAATACGCCTTATGTTGTCCTATCTGCTAATTTAATACCTAAATATAGAGAAGAAATTGCGAAAGAAATGATTCGAATAATAAATTATGACACCCTTGAAAAACTGCCTTAAATATTAAAAAAATAAATATTTATTAACAGTTCTTTATTTATTGTCTTTTTATCTGATAACATCAGTTTTCCTTCTTCAAATAATTACAAATTAAGGTGCTTTAAATGTTTAGAAAAATTTTTATTGTTTTGATGTTTTTTATCAGTACTGCAAGCTTTTCCTGTAATAATGCACTTCCAACTGACGACCCCAATTTCTGCTCTTCCTTTAAATCTGTAGCAACATGCTACTGTACTTCTTCAGGGTTACCATTAGGTATGTGTCAAAACATGAATACGCTTTATGCACGCATGATATCTATATTTGGCTCACTGCAAAAAGCATGTGAATACCAAAGCTCTACTACACCACAAGATTGTGTAAATAATTGGAATTGCTACCTTAATGGTGGAGTTGACTCATTTGGGAAGCAATGTAGTTCGACACAAATGCCTTGCCAATAATTAGTTTTCTAAGATCCCTCTTAATTGAGGGATCAATTAAATAATTTTTAAGATAGATAAATATGAATAAAAACAATAAATATTTAAACCTGTTATTACAATTTATTTTTTCTATAATGATTATTAAAAGTAGCTTTGCTGCAGATAATAAATTTACGCACCCTTTTTATATTGGAGTCACTGGTGGTTTTGGATCTACCACTTGGGCAGGATTAGTACCAACTGAAGAAAATAAAAATTTAGCTTTGAGTTTATCAACACCTTTAAAAGTTACTGAAGGCGGAGGCGTTTGGGGATTTTTTGGTGGTTATGAATTATCTAAATTTTTTGCGATTGAAGCAAGTTACACTAAATATCAAGATGCAAAAATAGAGTTTGATGAATTTAGTATTTTTAGCTTTAATAATAATGGGTTAACTGAATTCACAACACAAACAGAAACAGTTAACTTAATTGGCAAAGTAATGCTAATTATACCTAAAACTGACATTCGCTTATTTTCAAGCGCAGGTGCTGCAGCCGTTCGGAGAAAAGATATAATTTACAATGACTGGCGCGCATCACCAACGTTTGGTGCTGGTTTAAATTATAATTTCACCCCACATATAATGACAGAGTTTGGGGCAAATTATACTGCAGGATATGGTGAGGCACAATTAAGTCCTACAGATTCATACTTACCTTTTCTTTATTCAATATTCTTACGCTTAGGATTAAGATTTTAAGTAAAATAATTTTAATTTTAAATTTAAATGACAGATGTACATTTAACAGCAAGTAATCTAGAGCGCGCGACAGCAGCACGTCATCCAGGGCGTGTCGTAGCAGTACGTCATCCAGGGCGTGTGGTAGCACAGCACGTCATCCTGGGCGTGTGGTAGCAGCACGTCATCCTGAGCGCGTGTTTTTGCGCGAAGGATCTCCTGAATGTTGCACAGTTTTCTGCAAATGGAGATCCCTCGTTGCACTCGGGATGACGTACCTGGCACTCGGGATGACGTACCTGGTACTCGGGATGACGGACTTGGCACTCGGGATGACGGACTTGGCGCTCTGGATGACGTACCTGGTATTCAGGTTGACGTCATTGCGAACAAAGTGAAGCAATCTAGTGACCTTTGTGTGAACCTTAAGGTCACTGGATTGCTTCGCTTACGCTCGCAATGACGGATTTTAACACATAAACAATGTTAAAAATTTAGATGCGTTTGCACTGAATAAATTATTTAACAAAACAACAAGAATATTCTATAGTTTTGTACTATTATTTATTATAAACAACTAATAAGCATGGAATGCATAAAAATATAATTTATAAAATAGGAACATTAATTTATCACTTACGTTGGCCCATACTTGGCCTTTGGTTTGCTATTATTATATGTTGTATTCCATTATTACCTAATATAATAAGCCCTTTTAAAACAACTGGTTTTGTTGATGAACACTCAGAAAGTGCCGAAGCTGAAAATTACTTATCGAAAAACCTAAAATACAATAATAATAACTTTATTATTTTATATACCAGTAAAAATTTATTAGCAACAAATCCAAAATTCACCAATAAAATAAAAGAATCACTAGAAAAGTTATCTAACTTTCCCCTAGAACATCAAATAGTTTATCCTAGTGATAATAAAGAACAAATTTCTAAAGATGCACATACTGCATATGTATCTGTAATGATAAAATCCCAAACTCGCATTAGTGACATACTTTTAGAGCAATTTAAAAGTTCAATAAAAACTCCTAAAAATATGAAAGTACAAATAGGCGGGCAGCAATTTTTTGAACAAACGCTAACTGAACAAACAAGAAACGATCTAAATAAAGCGGATTTAGTCGCAACTCCAGTGTCTATTATTACATTAATTATTGTTTTTGGATCTATCATAGCAGCTCTTATACCTATAGCTTTAGGCGGGGGATGCGCTATTATGATCCTCTCCTCGCTTTATTTTTTAGGTCATGCATTTACGTTATCTATATTTACTATAAATATTGCGCTTCTATTAGGACTTTGTTTATGCCTTGATTATTCGTTATTTATCATCTGCCGTTTTCGCGATGAGCTAAATAGTGGCAAAAACATAATAGAAGCCGTATCAATTACTCAAGCGACTGCAGGAAAGGCTATTTTTTTCAGTGGATTAGCTGTTTTTGTAAGCTTAAGTGCTTTACTATTATTTCCAATAAACATTCTATTTTCTGTAGCGATAGGCGGACTAACTGCTGTTTTTGTTGCGGTTTTTTCGGCCCTAGTATTTTTACCAGCCCTTCTTTCTATTTTAAATACAAAAATAAATTTATTACCTATTAGATTATTTAAAAATAGCGACAGTCCCAATCGTATTTGGCATTGGATCGCTGAAAAAGTAGTTAATCGCCCTCTTTTCTTCTTTATTTTTATATTAATAATTTTATTATCATTAGGTTATCCATTTTTAAATACTAAATTAGGAATTTCAGATTTCCATATATTTCCTCCTCACTCAACCAGTAGACAGTTTTTTGATAATTATTCAGACAAATTTAGTGAGTCGGATCTACGGCCTATAAAAATTCTAGTTTTATCTAATAAATCTAAAATTACATCTAAATCTATGATTGATAATTTATATGATTTAACTACAAAATTAAAAGAAAATAACTTAATTACAAAAGTTGACAGTATTGTCACTACCAAACCACAACTTACTAAAGAGGAATATTTTAAATTATACAATTTACCAAAATCTAAAATGGATGATTCAGTAAAGAAATTACTAAAAACCACCACTGGAAAACATTTTACAATTATTAATATTGTCAGCAAATATCCATCGAATTCTAATAAGACTAAAACGTTAATTAATAATTTAAATGAGTTAAAACTTAAAAAAGGTATGAGTATAATCTTAACTGGCGATGTTATTAATGATTATGATATTAAGAAAGTAATTGCAAAAACTCTACCTTCAACTATTTTATGGATAATGGTTTTTACTTATCTAATTTTACTTATCCTCTTACGCTCTTTATTTTTACCATTTAAAGCGATCTTAATGAATTTATTAAGCCTTTCGGCTTGTTATGGCGCTATGGTTATAGTATTTCAAGATGGTTATTTACATCAATTTTTAAATTTTGAACCGCAAGGAATGCTAGATATAAGCTTAATGGTAATCATTTTTTGCGCGATATTTGGCTTTTCCATGGACTATGAAGTATTTTTATTATCAAGAATTAAAGAATACCATGATATAACCCATGATAATAAAAAGAGTATTATTTTCGGTATAGAAAAAAGTGGCCGAATAATTACTAGCGCAGCGCTTGTTGTAATAGTTCTTTGTGCTTCATTCTTGGTGGCAGACGTCTTAATGATTAAAGCCTTCGGCTTAGGAATTGCTGTAGCTATATTTGTTGATGCATTTTTAATAAGAACTATTTTAGTACCGGCCACAATGACTCTAGTGAAATCATTAAACTGGTATCTGCCAAAATGGTTGGATAAGATAATTCCAAAACTTTAAGATTAGTTAATAACTCAAATGGATTTTTATGCTCATATATTTAAACCAAAAAATGATTGATCCACAAGTAGTCACTACTGAAAATCAATTATCAAATGAAAATGCTATTTGGATCGATTTATTATCTCCATCAAAAGAAGAGGAAAAGCTAGTTGAACAATATATAGGTAGAAATATACCATCACGCGCAGAAATGGTCGAAATTGAATTCTCTAGCCGGCTATATAAAGAAAATGATGCCCTTTTTATGACAGCGATGATTATTGCTCAATCTGACTCACCTGATCCTAAACTTGATCCAGTTACCTTTGTTATAACAAATAAACAGTTAGTTACTATACGTTATGTTGAGTCTCAATCCTTTAAATTATTTATCTCAAATCTAAAAAAAGTCGATTTCATACACCGTGATCCTGTGACTTTACTTATCGAGATATTGGATGCATCTGTTGATCGTCTAGCAGATATCTTAGAGCTTGTTGGAAGCCGCTTGGATCAGTATTCTAAAATTATTTTTAGACCTTTAAGTAAAACATCAGCAAAACTCGATTATCAACAACTCATGCAGCAAATTGGTGCAAATGGTGATCTTAACACTAAAGCACGCGAAAGCCTGGTAACGTTTAATCGTTTAATTTCATTCTTTGGGCAAAAAGAACATTCAATAATTAAAAGTGAAGAAAAGTTACAATTAGCAACCTTAAGTGCAGATGTTGATTCATTAAGTGATTACGCACATTTTTTTTCAACAAAAATTAATTTCTTGTTAGATGCAACATTAGGCATGGTTAGCATTGAGCAGAATAATATTATTAAGATTTTTTCAGTTGCCGCTGTTATTTTTTTGCCTCCTACACTTGTTGCGAGTATCTATGGGATGAACTTTAATTTTATGCCTGAATTATCATGGAAGTATGGCTACATATTTGCTATTGGTCTAATATTAACCGCAGCATGGTTACCTTATAAATATTTTAAGTATCGTAAATGGCTTTGAGAGAACTACTAGCAGACCAACTCAATTTTACTGCCTAATTGTAGTCGTACCTTTGTTCCTAATAATATAGGAAAATTGTTATATCCATGCCCTATTCCTGCAATTTGTATAACAGGTATTTTACAGTCATTAGCAAAACGCTCTAATACTTCGCTTATCAAAGATGAACCATCAGGCTCATTTCCTTCAAGGAAATCGCCAATAATAATAGCTTTAGCATTAGTTAATATATTAGCTTGAAGTAAATGCTCAAGCATTCTATCAACCTTATATCCTCGCTCACCTATTTCTTCTAATAAAATAATCTTATCTCGACCATCAAGCTGCCATAATGTCCCGATACCAGTTTGCACAAGACATAAGTTACCACCGGTAATTTTAGCCTCGATTAATTGCTCTTTTCTCGCAAGATCATTTAAAGGAACTCCAGAAAAACTAAATTTATCATTTTCCTTAAATAAAATAGATTTCAACCTGGCAATAGATGTAGGTGAAACTTTATCTTCTGTAAGTGAGCCATGAATAGTTGGCCAGTGCCAATGTTTCTCAAAAAATAGATGTAATGCTGTTATATCACTCATACCTACAAAGGTTTTAAATGGTGGTGGGGAAATTTTAGCTAAAGAAGGAATCAAGCGCATAGAACCATAACCACCACGAACAGATATTACAGCCTTAGTTTCAGGATTTCTAAGTGCATTTATTAATAATTCCAACCTGATTGGATCAGTATTTGCACATAATAAGTCATTTCCAAAAATTTCTTTAGATATTAAGCAATTTAACCCCCATGATTCTAATAATTTTTTTATATTTGCTAACTGAAGATCCGTGCTACGAGAAGCAGGAGCAATAATTTCAACATTATCCCCAGGTTTTAACGCATTAAATTGTTGCACTATTTTAGCCCCTCTACTTTTTATCTGTAATAAGATGTAAATTAGCATATCTATTATTAAACAACATATAATTATAACTAAAAAGGAAAATGATGATCGAATCTGAAATTTTCTGGGTCTACATATTACGATGCTCTAATAATACCTACTACACAGGCTATACAAATAATTTAAAAAAAAGATATAAATCACACATGGATGGGACAGGAAAATGTAAATATACCAAAAGCTTTAAACCAATAGAAATAGCACAATGCTGGAGAATTTATGATTCTAAAGCTAAAGCCATGCAGATAGAACGAAATATTAAAAAATTATCTCGTATAGAAAAAGAAAAATTAATAATAAACCCCTCTCTATTATTAGACTCATCGATTCAAATTGTATCAAACAGCGAACGAATAGATTTAAATAAAACTAGCCTTTCCACACTTTAAACCTTTTGTAGTAATTTAATTTTTAAATTAACAATTAACGTCATAACGACCGAGGTGATGTATTTTATATTTGTTTTCATGAATTCTCCAGGGCGCCTACGTGCATCGGCCCACCGCAATTAAGTTAAGAAAAATAATCATTTAAATACAATGAGTTAAACATTCGAGCGGCGGTTAAATGTGCGTCTTTGCTAGGTACGAAGCAATCCAGAGGCCTGCAATCTGAATCCCTGGATTGCTTCGTACCTCGCAAAGACGGCATTGTGCAAACTTAATCCCTGGATTACTTCGTACCTCGCAAAGACGGCATTGTTAAAACTGAATAACCCGTTGTATTTAAAAGTGATTTTCCTTAACTTAAGGGCAGTGGTGCCTCGGCCATATCATTACCCACAAGTTAGTTTTATCTTAATAAGTGAGCGGAACTCCGAGCCACGACCGTTAGAGGTAGCTGTAACAACCTATCCGCCCATAAAGCGCCAGAATGCGCTTAATTTACCAAATATAGAATAGCACGTTTTGAGTTTTAGTTTTAAAAATAGCCTCGATACAAAACGCTTGATTGAGCAACA
>CAMDMN010000099.1 GCA_945901965.1 Legionella genomosp. 1
AAAATTATCGGAATTGACTTAGGAACAACAAATTCATGCGTTGCGGTAATGGAAGGCGACAAGCCTAAAGTTATTGAAAATAGCGAAGGCCATCGTACAACTCCTTCTATTGTTGCATATGCTAAAGACGGAGAAGTTTTAGTAGGACAATCTGCAAAACGTCAAGCAGTTACCAATCCAAATGATACTCTATATGCTATTAAACGGCTTATTGGTCGTCGTTTTGATGATGCTGTGGTCCAAAAAGATATTAAAATGGTGCCATATAAAATTGTTAAAGCAGAGAATGGTGATGCTTGGGTGCGAGTTAATAATGAAGATAAAGCTCCACCGCAAATATCAGCTGAAGTATTACGTAAGATGAAAAAAACAGCTGAAGAATATTTAGGCGAAGAAGTTAAAGAAGCGGTAATTACAGTTCCTGCTTATTTTAATGATTCTCAGCGTCAAGCTACTAAAGATGCAGGAAGAATTGCAGGCCTTGAAGTTAAGCGTATTATCAATGAACCAACAGCGGCAGCTTTAGCTTATGGTATGGATAAAAAACGCGGTGATTCAGTTATTGCTGTTTATGACTTAGGTGGTGGTACGTTCGATATTTCGATTATTGAAATAGCAGAAGTTGATGGTGAGCATCAATTTGAAGTATTATCGACTAATGGCGATACATTCCTTGGTGGTGAAGATTTTGACTTAGCTCTTATTGAATATCTTGCTGCTGAGTTTAAAAAAGATTCAGGGATTGATTTGCATAGTGATCCATTAGCATTACAGCGTCTTAAAGATGCAGCTGAAAAAGCTAAAATTGAATTATCTTCAGCACAACAAACTGATGTGAATTTACCATATATAACAGCTGATGCATCAGGTCCTAAACATTTAAATATTAAATTGACACGGGCTAAACTTGAATCTTTAGTTGAGAAATTAGTTGAGCGAACAATAGCTCCTTGTAAAACAGCACTTAAAGATGCTGGTTTAACTGTGGCGCAGATTAATGAGGTTATTCTTGTTGGCGGGCAGTCTCGTATGCCTATGGTGCAAAAAACAGTTCAAGAGCTTTTCAATAAAGAGCCACGTAAAGATGTTAACCCAGATGAAGCGGTTGCAGTAGGCGCTGCTATTCAAGCTGCAGTTTTATCAGGAGAAGTAAAAGACATACTTTTACTAGATGTTACCCCACTATCTTTAGGAATAGAGACTATGGGTGGAGTAATGACAAAGCTTATTGAAAAAAATACTACGATTCCAACAAAAGCAAATCAAGTATTTTCTACTGCTGATGATAATCAAACAGCAGTTACTGTACATGTATTGCAAGGTGAGCGCGAACAAGCTTCTGCTAATAAATCTCTTGGCAGATTTGATTTGTCAGATATTCCACCAGCTCCTCGTGGTATGCCGCAAGTAGAAGTAACCTTTGATATTGATGCTAATGGTATTTTAAATGTATCAGCTAAAGATAAATCTACAGGCAAGGCTCAATCTATTGTTATTAAGGCATCAAGTGGTTTAAGTGATGAAGAAGTTGATGCTATGGTGCAAGATGCCAAAGCTCATGCTGAAGATGATAAGAAATTTAAAGAGTTAGCTGATCTCCGCAATCAGGCTGATAGCTTAATTCACAACTCTGAAAAATCATTAAAAGAGTTATCTTCAGAGTTATCAGAAGATGAGAGCAAAGGGTTTGAAACTGCAATTTCTGAATTAAAGGACGCTGTTAAAGCTAATGATAAAGCTCAAATAGAAGCTAAACTAGCGGTGCTAACTGAAGCATCAGCTAAAATGGCTGAGCGTGTTAATGCGAAAAAAACAGCAGATGGTCAACCTAATGCTGATGCCAGTGAATCCGCAGAAGCTGCAAAGAGCGATGAGTCTGTCGTTGATGCTGAGTTTGAAGAAGTTAAGGATGATAAGAAAGAATAATAGTCAATTATTGGGCGGGCGTATAGCTGCGCCCTATTTGTATTTATAAAGTAGTGTGAGCAATCAATGCAACATGATTATTATGAGCTTCTTGGTGTTAGTCGTAGTGCTGATGAGGCGGAAATTAAAAAGGCATATCGTAAATTGGCAATGAAGCATCATCCTGATCGTAATCCGGATGATGCGGCTTCTGAAGAAAAATTCAAAGAAATTCAAAAGGCTTATGCGATTTTATCTGATAAACAAAAACGTGCGGCCTATGATCAATTTGGTCATGCTGGAGTAGATTCGTCTATGGGCGGAGGCCCTGGTGGTTTTGGTGGGTTTGGCGATGTTTTTGAAGATATTTTTGAAAATATCTTTTCAGGAGGCGGACGTCGGCAACAGCGTCAATCACGTGGACAGCATGGTGCTGATCTACAATATAATTTACAGTTAACCTTAGAAGAAGCGGCCTTTGGTAAGCAGGTGGAAATAACTGTTCCACGTCATGTTGCTTGTAAAACCTGTGATGCGACTGGCGCTAAAAAAGGTACTAAACCTAAAAAATGTGATACCTGTGATGGGATGGGACAGGTGCGTATTCAACAAGGTTTTTTCTCTATTCAGCAAGGTTGTCCTACTTGTCATGGCGAAGGACAAGTTATTTCAGAAGCATGCTCTTCTTGCCATGGTCATGGTCGCGTTCGAGAATCAAAGAATTTAACAGTTAAGATTCCGGCGGGTGTTGATAATGGTGACCGCGTGCGTTTAACTGGCGAGGGTGAAGCTGGTACTCATGGTGGATCAGCTGGTGATTTGTACGTGCAAGTTTCAGTTAAGCCTCATGCAATTTTTGAGCGTAATGGTAGTGATTTACATTGTGAGGTTCCGATTAGCTTTGTAACAGCAGCGTTAGGCGGCTCTATTGAGGTACCTACTTTAGAAGGACGCGTAACTTTAAAAATTCCTGATGAAACTCAAACAGGAAAGACATTTCGCATGCGTAGCAAAGGGGTTAAATCTGTACGTGGTCATGCTACTGGTGATTTATTATGTAAGGTAGTAATTGAGACACCAGTTAATTTATCACGTGGACAAAAAGATACGTTAACGAAATTTCAAGAGTCATTAGAGTCTAAAAAAAGTACGCACTCACCGCGGTCAAGCTCGTGGTTTGATGGGGTGAAAAAATTTTTTGAGGATATGAAGCTTTAATATATCTGCATATTTAAAATTGCACTATAATTAGCGGATTTTACACGTTCGTTGTTATTACAGAAGTTTAAAAACATTCCAAATAGAATGTAGGGTGGGCAAAACGCAGTGTGCCCACCAGGAAGCGGCACAGAATGTAAAGTTAAATATTTTGGTGGGCACACTTAGTTTTGCCGACCCTACGATCAAATTGATGTAATAAAGTTACATTGGTACGTTTTTAAATTTATGTGATCTTGCCCTGTCTTCGCAACAATGATCATGCTAATTATTTATAAAGAGTGTTATTAATGACTAATAAACCTACAATTTTAGTTCTAGCTGATGGCTCATGTTTTGAAGGTTTTGCTGTTGGTGCTAGTGGTGAAGGCGTTGGGGAGTTGGTATTTAATACAGCGATGACAGGTTATCAGGAAATGTTAACCGATCCTTCCTATGCGCGCCAAATTATCACCTTAACTACAGCTCATGTTGGCAATACAGGATGTAATCTTGATGATAATGAATCATCAAGAGTTTGGGCAGCAGGCCTTGTTATGCATGATTGCGTGGCAGTTCCTAGTAATTATCGTTCAACAATGTCACTACCTGATTGGCTTAAAAAACATGGTGTGGTTGCTATTTCAGGCATTGATACGCGCGAGCTTACATTACGGCTTCGTAAAGAGGGCGCAATAGGTGCTTGTGTTAGCACAAATGTTAAGCAAAAAGATAAGGCACTTGCCTTAGCAAAAGAGTTTAGTGGACTAAGTGGCGCTGATTTAGCTCGTGTTGTTTCAAGACAAACGGTTGAATGTTGGCATGAGGGGCAGGGTGAGTGGGCGAAACAATCATTAAAACTTAAATTTCATGTCGTCGTTTATGATTTTGGTGTTAAACATACTATTTTACGAATTTTACATGATTTAGGTTGTCATTTAACTATAGTGCCTGCAGAAACCTCAGTAGAAAAAGTCCTCTCTTTAAACCCAGACGGTATATTTTTATCTAATGGCCCTGGTGATCCAGAGGCCTGTGATTATGCTATTCGTGCAGTACAAGAATATTTAAAAATTGGTATTCCTTTATTTGGGATTTGTTTAGGATTTCAAATATTAGGATTAGCAACTGGTGCTAAATCATTAAAGATGAAATTTGGTCATCATGGTGCAAATCATCCTGTTATTGAGGTTGGTGGTGAAAATAGAGTTTTTATTACGAGTCAAAATCATGGTTTTGCAATTGATGAATCTTCATTACCATCATGTCTTACAGTTACTCATCGTTCTTTGTTTGATCAAAGCTTACAGGGCATAAAACATTGTGAAAAGCCTGCTTTTGGTTTTCAAGGTCATCCGGAGGCAAGTCCTGGGCCACATGATCTTAAGGGTATTTTTAGTGAATTTATTGATTTAATTTCTAATTACCGTAAAACTACAACACCTTGATGTTAAAAGTTTAATACAGGAAATAATTGATATTTATTTAATTTTTAAAAGGGAGTCTAAGAGTAATGAAATTATCGCATGTTTTTACTTCAGAATCAGTTTCTGAAGGTCATCCTGATAAAATTGCTGATCAAATTTCTGACGCAATATTGGATGCGATTATAGCGCAAGATCCTCGAGCACGTGTTGCTTGTGAGACTTTTGTGAAAACAGGTATGGTCTTAGTTGGTGGTGAAATAACAACCAAAGCATGGGTTGATGTGGAAGAAATTACCCGAGGAGTTATTAAAGACATTGGTTATAATAGCTCGGAAATGGGGTTTGATTGGGAATCTTGTGCGGTATTATCAGCAATTGGTAAGCAGTCATCTGACATAGCTCAAGGCGTTGATAATGAGCAAACTAAACAATTAGGAGCAGGTGATCAAGGCTTAATGTTTGGTTATGCTAGTCGTGAAACCGATGTATTTATGCCAGCACCTATTGCTTACTCTCATCGACTTATGGAGCGTCAAGCAAAATTACGCAAAGAAGGAACCTTATCTTGGTTAAGGCCTGATGCAAAATGTCAGTTAACTTTAAATTATATTAATGGTAAGCCAGTATCTGTTGATACCGTAGTATTTTCGACTCAACATGCACCATCTATTAGTCATAGTGATTTAATAGAAGCTGTTCGTGAAGAAATCATAAAACCTGTCTTACCTGCTGATTGGTTGTTGCCAGATACACGTTATTTTATTAATCCTACAGGACGTTTTGTTATTGGCGGACCACTAGGTGATTGCGGTCTAACCGGACGTAAAATTATTGTTGATACTTATGGTGGTATGGCGCGTCATGGTGGTGGCTGTTTCTCTGGAAAGGATCCATCAAAAGTTGATAGGTCAGCTGCATATGCGGCAAGACATGTGGCAAAAAACTTGGTTGCAGCAGGTATTGCTGATAAATGTGAAATTCAAGTTTCATATGCTATTGGCGTAGCTGAGCCTACATCTATTTCTATTGAAACTTTTGGTACTGGACGCTTAGAAGATTCAACAATTATAGATTTAATTAATACAAACTTTGATTTAACTCCGCAGGGAATAATAAATCATCATGATTTGCTGCGCCCAATATATCGTCGTACAGCGACTTATGGTCACTATGGACGAGATGATTTTCCTTGGGAGCGTTTAGATAAAGTTGCACAATTGCAAAAGGCGCTTTAACCTAAAATTTTATGGGGAACTAAATGATACAAGATAGAGAAGTTATTAAAAATAAAGATTCTAAAGTAGCTGACATGTCTCTTGCTGCATGGGGCAGGAAGGAAATTGCAATTGCTGAAACTGAAATGCCAGGACTTATGGCTCTTCGGGAAGAATTTGGTAAAGACAAACCACTGAAAGGTGCTCGTATTGCTGGTTGTTTGCATATGACTATTCAAACTGCGGTTTTAATTGAAACATTAATCGCAATAGGTGCTGAAGTTAGATGGTCATCTTGTAACATATTTTCAACGCAAGATCAGGCAGCTGCTGCAATTGCTGCAGCTAATATTCCTGTCTTTGCCTGGAAAGGTGAAACTGAAGAGGAATATTGGTGGTGTGTTGAGCAAACCATACATGGGCCAAATGGCTGGACACCTAATATGATTCTTGATGATGGCGGTGATTTAACCCAAGTAATTCATGAAAAATATCCTGAATTATTGCAAGATATCAAAGGAATTTCTGAAGAAACTACAACTGGCGTGGCAAGGCTTTATGAAATGGCTAAAAAAGGCCAATTAAAAGTTCCTGCTATCAATGTTAATGATGCTGTAACTAAATCAAAATTTGATAATCTCTATGGTTGTCGTGAGTCTTTACTAGATGGCTTAAAGCGTGCAACAGATGTGATGATTGCTGGTAAAGTTGCATTGATTCTTGGTTTTGGTGATGTTGGTAAGGGTTGTGCGCAAGCTTTACGTGGACAGGGTGCATCAGTTTTAATTGCAGAAATTGATCCTATTTGTGCGCTTCAAGCTGCGATGGAAGGTTATCGAGTAGTAACTTTAGATGATGTAGCTGAGCAAGTAGATATAGTTGTTTCTGCTACTGGTAATTTCCATGTAGTTAGTCATGATCATATGAAACGCATGAAAAACCAGGCCATTCTTTGTAATATTGGTCACTTTGATTCAGAAATTGATGTTCAAAGTTTACGTAAATATACATGGGATAATATCAAGCCGCAGGTTGATCATGTGATTTTCCCTGATGGTAAACGTATTATTCTTTTGGCTGAAGGTCGCCTTGTGAATTTAGGCTGCGCAACAGGTCATCCTAGTTTTGTAATGTCTGCATCTTTCACCAACCAAGTTTTAGCGCAAATAGAATTATTTTTACATGCGGAAAAATATGGTAATCAAGTATATGTATTGCCAAAACACTTAGATGAAAAAGTAGCAAGATTACATTTAGGCCGAATTGGGGCAAAGCTTACAAAGTTAACGCCTGAGCAAGCCACATACATTAACGTAGATATAAACGGACCTTACAAAGCCGATCAATATCGCTATTAATATGTAGCCTGGGTGCAGTCCGTGTAGCCTTGATGCAGCGCAGCGTAATCAAGGTTTTCATTCCCAAAAAACAAAGACCACCGATATCCCTAGATCTTTCGTTTAAATAAACCTTGATTACGCTGCGCTGCATCAAGGCTACGCGGGCTGAGCAAGCCACTGATCAACATTGCTATCGCTTTGTCCACCCTACGGTTCACTGCCATTAAGCTAAATTTTGTAACTCACTTAATTTATCCATCACCTCATCAACATGCCCTTTTACAGTGACTTTACGCCAAATATGGGCAACGGCTCCTTCAGGATTGATGATAAAAGTACTGCGTTCGATACCTCTAACCGCTTTGCCATACATTGATTTCATTTTCATGACATCAAAGATAGTACATAAT
>CAMDMN010000100.1 GCA_945901965.1 Legionella genomosp. 1
AGCGTTAAGGAAAAGGCGTGCTAACACGTCAAGTATGATCCAAAGAGACGAACGCAAGTGAACTGCTGATGAGGCATCGAAAGAAGAGAACAGTGTTGTTGAAACCAGAGGTCTAGCCTACAGCTGGGAACAAAGCTCAAGAGGAACCTGAATCACTGCTTGGGCAACAACCGGTGTAGAGGCGGCGTGAATTTGGAACAGGCATTAGTGTGGAACGTGGGAACCTGTTGATTGATGTAAAGGGAAAAACTTGAGAGCGGTAGACCCGCAAGAGTGAAAGTACTGATGCAATGAACAGGGGCTGAATAACTCGTAGTAGTGAAGAAGAACCTGTAATGGGTTTGGAGCGAAGGGGTTATATTGTCTAATAGTTAAAAGAGTCACCCGAAAGGAAGGAGCGATTTAAAGCTGTGAGGATGTACGATATTTCCAAACAAACAGTCAAGCAGGCCTATGAATTGGTTAAAGCCAACAAGGGGTCTGCAGGCGTGGATAACGTCACGATAACGGATTTCGATGCCAATCTTAAGGATAATCTCTACAAGATATGGAATCGGATGTCATCGGGAAGTTATATGCCACCAGCGGTTCGTTTGGTCGAGATACCAAAGAGTAATGGAAAGATCCGCAAGTTGGGGATACCCACGGTAGCAGATAGAGTAGCACAAATGGTGGCGAAGATTTATTTAGAGCCGTTAATTGAGCCTCATTTTCATCCTGACTCCTATGGATATAGACCAAAAAGGTCTGCCCATGATGCGATAGGTATTGTGAGAAAACGATGCTGGAAGAGCGATTGGGTGATCGATTTGGATATCAAAGGATTCTTTGACAATCTAGATCACGAACTAGTTATGCGGGCGGTTGAGAAACACACGGACAGTAAATGGTTGCATCTTTACATAAGGCGCTGGTTAAAAGCGCCTGTAGAGATTGCCGAGGGGAAGATAGAAGCAAGGACATAAGGAACGCCCCAAGGAGGAGTCATTAGTCTGATGTGGTTTAATGGATCTGACCACCCCAGTTAAGATTATTATCTCTTATCTGGGGTGGTCAGATCCATTAAACCACATCAGCATATACTGGAGCCCAGAAAGGCCATGTTAGAGGTAGCTGCATTATCAGGCGTGCCATTTACTATTCATGATTTACGACGAACATTTGCAACCACAGCAGAGGGTTTGGATCTGCCTGCGTATTCATTAAAACGTTTGTTGAATCACAAAATGAGTAATGATGTTACTGCGGGTTATATCATGCTCGATGTTGAACGTTTGCGGAAGCCTATGCAGCTGATTACGGATTTTTTAATAGAGAACATGGCTTGTACTATTTAATTATTTGAAAACAGTTAATAGCCAGGAATTATGTGAGGATTCAGTTCGTTCCAAAATGGAACATACTGCCGATCATTGCAATTGGGTCATTGAACAATAGTGCTATAGAATCAAAACTAAAATATTATAATTGCAAAATGTTGCGAACAGTGCAACAATATGAATATGAAATATATTCGTGATTATATACAACAAGTATTAGCTGATGGTAAATACTTTTTCTCCAAAGAAGAAGTCCTGACCGGTTTGTCTTTAAATTCAGAGCAATTTAGATTTCAAGCATATCGATTACTGAAGAAAAAAGTAATCAAACATTTAACTCGTGATTTTTTTATGATTATTCCACCAGAATATCAACATCTTGGCGGGGTACCACCCCATTGGGTTATTGAGCCGTTGATGAAGCACTTGTCACAAGATTATTATATCGGTCTCCTAAGTGCCGCCTCAATGTATGGAGCAACAAATCAGCAGCCTATGTCGTTTCAAATAATCACCACTAAAACGCGCCGCCCAATTATATTGGAACGTGGTCTTATCAAGTTCTATGTTTTCAAAGACTGTGATATTGCAATGAAAGAGCAACTGACAGTCCCAACTGGATATGTCCAGATTTCCAGTAAAGAACAAACGATGCTTGATCTTGTTCGATTGTACAAGGAGTGTGGTTATTTAAGTAATGTCGGCTCTGTTATCAAAGATCTTGCAGAAATGACTAGTGAATCTGCATTTGCTACTGCTATTAATCAAGAAAAAAATAATAGCGTATTACAACGATTAGGATTTATCTGTGAATACGTTGGATGCGAGGATCTGGCAACGCTGGTTGAGCAGGAAATCAAAAAACGTACTGTGCAATTAATTCGATTAAGTCCGGACGCACATCAAAAAGATGGTGATCGGAATGCTCGGTTTAAATTAATTATTAATGATTCAATAGAGATAGAAGAATGATTCCAAAACGCTTTATTTTAGAATGGACAAAATTCGTTCCTTGGCAAGAACCAAGACAAATAGAGCAGGATTTGATTATTACGAATGCTTTGTTAAAAATTTATGCTCAGCCACAATTACAAGAAAATTTGGCCTTTAGGGGTGGAACCGCGCTTAATAAGTTATATTTTAGTCCGCCATCACGTTATAGCGAAGATATTGATCTGGTGCAAACTAATGCTGAACCCATTGGAAAAACGATTGATGCCTTGAGAGAGGTAATGGATGTGTGGCTTGGCGAACCAAAACGAAGCTTTAGCGAGGGTGGAGTAACGCTGACGTATCGTACAACCAGCGAAGACGGTTTTCCTATTCGACTCAAACTCGAAATAAACAGCCGCGAGCATTTTAGTGTTCTGGGCTTATCTCAACATCCTTTTGAAAGTTTATCTTCATGGGGGGCGGGAAAGGTTGAGATTACAACGTTCCCAATAGAAGAACTGTTAGGCACGAAAATGCGAGCACTATATCAGCGACGCAAGGGACGTGATCTGTATGATTTATATATTGCGCTGACAACCTTAAAAACTCTGGATACGTCAAAGCTGTTGCATTGTTTTCGTGAGTATATGAAATTTGGTGGGCATGGCATCAGCAAAAAATTGTTTGTTGATAATATGGAATCAAAAATGCAGCATCCTGGATTTTGTGGTGACATGAGTCCTTTATTGCCGACCGGCACGAAAATGTTTGATCCGCATGTTGCTTATGAATATGTGCTGGAAGAGTTGATTCAGCATATATGAGTGCTAAATAAACACCCATGTAAGTTAAGTTGTCTGAGCCACTACTTTCTATTTCGGAGGGATTTGTAACCACAGTTTGGTACAAGTCCAGAGAGGCATCCAGTCAATTTACCGGGGAAGTCACCGGGGAAGTTGAACGAGTGGTCTTGGTGATGCGAGGCGAGATGAAACGTGTTGAAATTCAAAATGCACTTGGATTGCATCATGAGAATTATTTTCGTGAAGCGTATTTGATACCTGCTTTGCAAGCTAATTGTATAGCAATGACTATTCCAGATAAGCCAAAAAGTAGTCGACAAAAGTACTGCCTTACTAACAAGGGGCGTGCACTACAGGCCAATTTAATAAACATTAATAACAAATGACATGAATTTGACGAATATGATTATTGTTTAGTATATTGACGATACTACTTCCCCCTGGACTTTTCCCCTGGGGCGCAGAGCCTCTTCGGAGGCTCTTGTTTTTTGTGGCTACTGAAAATGAATAAGAAACGGACTATTATTTACAATCTACACAGAGGCATTATTGTGCAATGGCAGGAATGGTAATGGCGCCAAAGGTTACTTCGGCACCTGATTAAATGGCTTATAAATTGGCCTGATTAGGTTGTATTAAGTCTTCAGATTCCTTAGTATCACGTTGACGTATTAAGCCAGAAAAAATCCCACTGGCTCGAAGAACAGTACTGCAATATTGTTGATATCCTTTTGATTGGAATAGCATTTTCTGGAATGAAGGCAATCTATCCATCTCCAAATATTGGCCCGCATCAATAAAATCAGTGAACTTTGCATCATCCTTGCTTACAAATAGGGAATGAAACTCCTCAAACATGCGTGTTGCAACCTTGTATTTTATATCATCCCAGATGACTTCAACGCCATCTTTTTCAAGTTGTTTTAAATGATTGGTAACGCTTAAAAAACTATTTAATGTCAGAGGATTTGCTCTTTTGCATAAGTATTGATTTGCCTCATCTTTGATAACCGTTTTAAATTTAAGTGTTGCTGTATCCATGGTTATAAATTCTATGTGGACATCAGGATGTATATTGACAAGCTTCTCCATTAGCTTGTTGAAAGTACCGCCTGAGCAAGCATGTAAATCCTCGCCACCTAAATCAATACCGGTTTCAGATAGATTATATTCTCGTTGAATTTCATAAAGACCTGTACAAAATTGTTTTTCTGCATCGGCCAAACTACTTATTCGGAGAGAGTCATCATGAACAGCTATCCAACTGAGTGCAAGTAATTGGCGCGTACTAACATCAGAAACCACATCGGAATAGGTATAGTGAGGTGCCGTTAAGCGCTCAACGCAACGTTTTGCTGTATCATTGAAATTACCTGGTGGTAAGGCATGCGCCCATGTATTTATTGTGGCAATAATTGTATCTAAGTTTAAACCATCTAACTGCGCACCATACCGGTCTAAAAGCTTGGTTGCTGATTCTGATACAGTTCGGTGAACACTGGCCGTATGCGTACTTTGTTGTCCATTAATATTGACTGGACCATTCATAACTACAGGCACTATAGCGGCTATATCTGGTTCAGGGATAGCAGCTAGTTCCAGTTCACCGGCAATAATCTGTGCCCTAATGGTTGGATCATCTAATTGATAACATTGACCTTGCGTCAAATCAAAAATTTGATCAATATTCAGGTGGTTATGCAAAAGTAAGTCATAAACACCATCGCAGTCTAATTTGTGTCGTTGTTCTATGGTTAATGCAACCAACACTTGGAACGGTAGTTTATTGTTGAAAAATAAATCACAAGCACGTCCACTTAAAGGACATTGAAACGTTAAGGTGCCCAAAGGAGCCGTAAACAAGACATCCAAATCCTTGTTGGCAATCAATGTACGGACTTTATTGATTGCTGCAACTGCATCCACATCATCGAAATAGTCATGCCATGGGTCAAGTGCATTGTTTAAAACGTTGTTATGGTTTAAAGACATTCTGGTGAAGGAAAGCTGTGCCATAAAGTGTAATAATCTGAGGCGACTTAATTTTTCTACTGTAAGATCAATGGCTTCTTCTAAGGGGATAACTTCATGTAAGACTAATTTACGAACTTGATTAAGATTCATTACTTGTTGGCTGGTGAACGTCCAAGCCTGTTCACAAGATAATTTGCCACAGGTGATAAGTTCACTCAGATCATCAAGCGCCATCGCATAATTTACATCCAGTTGCAATGCCTGTGCAATTGTAATTTTATGACTAAGAAGTAAATCATGAATAAATAATTGTCCTAATATAATGCAATGTTCAATAGGCAAATCATCCACTTCATCCTTTGATAGTAAGCCCTCATTTATATAATCTTCTATACAGGTTGCAATTTGAATCGCTTGTTTCTTCCCCTCAGGATCTATTTCTGTCAATAAAAATTCAACTGGATAAATTTTAGTGCTAATAATTCGCTTAATAAAATAGTTGCTTAGCATTTGGATTTGGTCTAAAGTTAATTGTTGAGCGCTCTCCATTGAAAGAAACTCATTATCAACATAAAATTGTATTTCTGATGATATAGGCATCGCGACTCACATAAAGATCAAATTGACCTTTATATTATCACATCGTGATATAGATTACAAATAACACATTCTTTCCTGTGTCGCGAACTAATGAATTGTCCAGTTTTATCACGTTCAGGGACGGTCAAGCAATCATCTAAATGGTCTTTGTTTTTCTTGTCTGCCGGGGAAGAATCATTGACGTCACTTATGGCAAAAACAGGGCAGCGAAGTAATGCTGGTCAGGAAATTCGTCTGGCTGATATTGAAGCCGATGCTGGTGCTGGTATGGGATTGTTTGAAACAATTCATAATCAGCTAAGTCCAGCCAGCTAGAGTAGCCAGTAAGGAGCGCAGCGGATTACGGGGTTACTAAAATTAGTCTAACTCGTTGATTCTCATGGTGGCCAGAGACGGAATCGAACCGCCGACACGAGGATTTTCAATCCTCTGCTCTACCGACTGAGCTATCTGGCCATGAGAGGATGCTATTAAACTCTGAGAATGATTTTGAGTCAAGAAAAAGCTAATGTTTTATTTGAAATTTTTTTATTTAATTTCTTGGTATATTGTTTGTTGGGTCAAAACGACCCAATCTTGGTTAAATTGTTTATTTGATGATTAATTATTTAAGGGTTGAAACCTGATGGTTTGTCGCTGCCTTCGCCAAAAAAGAATTTTTGCATTTCTTCTTTTAAAAATTCACGTGATTTAGGATCCATCAAATTTAGCCTATATTCATTAATAAGCATGGTTTGATGAGCAAGCCACAGTTTCCAGCCTTCTTTTGAAATTTGGTTGAAAATCTTTTCACCCAATGGACCTGGAAAAGGTTGGGCATTCATTGCTTCTGATTCTGCTTTTAACTTGGCGCAAAAAATAAGTTTAGTCATTATTTACCTTTTTTAATTTTTAATTGTTTATATTGTATAAAATATATATTAAGTTGCACAATTATCATCTAGAGTATAATCTTAATATTGTAAGTCTAATATTTTTGTAATGGTATATATTTTAATTTATTCAAGGAGGATTAAATGAAAGATGCAAAATATTGTCAAACAACAGCGCATTGTTGGTCTTATCGCCATGAGCTAATAGGGTTAATCCTGCTAGTTATTGCAACGTTTCTAACAGTTATTACTTGTAATAGTTTCGGTATAGTTGCAATGTTTGTAGCTGGTGTTGTTTTTTGTTGTTATAAGCATTTTTGTTGTTGTCATCACCACAACGGAGCTTGTCATTCATCAGAAGCCGTATGCTCACCACTTGATGAGAAAAAGCCTGTGAAAAAAGCTGTATCAAAAGCTAAGAAATAATTATTATCTTTTGATAATTGCTTTATAACCCATATGTACCGCCCCAGGAATACATCGTGAGGCGGTACATATGATTTTTTGATGATTAATTGGAAATATATATGCGTAAATTAATTACTATCTTATTGTGCTTATTTTCTTTTGCGTTATTTGCAGAAAATGCATCTATTATTAAAATAGAGCCTGGTACTAATGAATTTGTAATTAGATTAGCTGCAAATCCAACTACTGGATATCAGTGGACTATAACAAATTATAATAAATCTTTATTGATTCTTAAATCTAGTAAATTCAATGCCAAGAAGACTAAATTAATTGGTGCTGGTGGTGAAATGGTCTTTAATTTTGAAGTAGTTAAAGCTAAATCATATCCTAACTCTACTGAAATATTATTTAAATATGCCCGCTCTTGGGAGCCTAAAAGTGGTGTAGTTAAGAAAGTTGTAGTTAATTTCCCTAAAAAATAGTAGTAGGTGTAGCCTTGATGGAGCGCAGCGTAATCAAGGTTTTCTCATATTGTACTACTGTAAACCT